>CAYGCN010000011.1:0-305 GCA_964348385.1 uncultured Gemmatimonadaceae bacterium | reverse complement strand
CGAGTGTCCTGGCGCAGCTGCCTAACCACTTTTTGCAGCAGTGGCTTACGGTATTGCGCACGTGCTCCTGGGTGCCTTCGGGGCTCTGCGTGACGGATCGGCGTACACGACCGTGCTCGAGTCCCTCCAGATCCAGGGAGGGGAAGGGCGCGGCAGTCGGGAGGACGGTGTTTCGGCAGGAGGCGCTGGTCCCTACGGCGCTGCGACGCGGCGGAGAAACGGTCGCCGCGATGGACATGCTGGTGCCCGGCATCGGTCGGATCCAGATCGACCAGCGAGAGTAGCTCGTTTGCCCGTCGCCGGCG
>CAYGCN010000010.1:9466-45577 GCA_964348385.1 uncultured Gemmatimonadaceae bacterium | reverse complement strand
GGCGATGACCATGAGGAGGAAGGCGACCCACAGGTAGTAGCCGAGCCGCAGATACTCGCGGTCGCCGGAGATGAACCACGAGCAGTTGATCACGAGCGCGACGTCCAATGACCAGGCGACGGCTCGCCGGTGAACGGCGGGCCGCCACACCAGATGCGCGAGCAGGGCCAGGAACACGAAGTTGGTGAGCGCACTCGCGACGGTGAGGATGCCCCAGTACCACGTGCTCACCTCGAGACCCTCATACGGCCAGATGGGCGACAGCGATACGCGGAACGCCTCCCACCCCGGCACGCCGCCATCGGTGAGCACGGTCCCCCCCTCCACGACGGGCACGAACCACGCGATGACGTAGACGAGCGCGGCAAGCGGCAGCAGGAGCGTGGTGAAACGGCGCACGGATCACCTGTGAGATGGGGACGTCAAAAGCTGTGACCCGCCCGACGGGCCGGCAAGATGGCGACGCGGGGACTCCGGGTCAGCCATCCCCATGCCCGGCCGCCCGCACCAGCGCCGCCTCGATCCGGTCGCGGTCGCCGCGGCCCATCCACCACCCGAGCTGTGGCAGCACCGCGCCGGCGGCGAACATGAGCACGGGTATCAACACCGGTCCCTCGAATTCCACCGCCGGCACGAGCGCCAGGATGACGAACGCGGCGGCCGCCACGAGCCACACGGTGAGAAACCGTCGCACCCAGGGGGCCGTGTGAAACCGGCCGTGCACATAGCGTCCGTCCGCGGTGAGGTGTCCGGTGAACTGCGGCGCGAACTCGTTGCGGATGAACCACCGGACGACGTTCTTGAAGACCCACGACCGGACGCGGAAGATGCGGATCGCGTCGGCCGCGACCGCGCCGGCGAGACGATCGCCCTTGCCCTCGGCGTCCTCGGCCGGCAACACCTCGGCGCGGAGGTTTCGGAGAAACTCGTCGGCCTCGACCGCCAGCGCCACATGCAGGTCCGTACGCGGAAACAGCGCGGGGATCTGGTTGAGGTCGAGCACGCGGCCTCAGGACCGTGACGGCGAAAGGGTGTGTGTGCGCATCGGCGATCCTCTTCCGGCGCGAGGGCGCCGAACGGGAGGTGAAAGGATCGATGTGTCGGAGTGAAAGCTACGAGTGACCGGCCGGCCGTGAAAGAGGGGAGGGGGCCTACGGGCCGAGCTGCGTGACCTCCACCCGGCCTCGACTGGCCCGCAACTCGGCGCCCGTCACGGTGAGCGAGGTCGCGTAGTCCGCCGTCACGTCCGGATCGTCGAGGCTGCCAATCACGCGATAGAAAAAGAACACCACGCCACTGCCGCGGACGTAGCCCATGATGTCGTTGGCAATCACGGTCTCGCCCGCCCGCACCGCGCGGTCCCGCACCGTCTGGCCCATGAGCTGGGGCGCCGGATCCACCCGCGCCGCCAGCTCCTGCTCCACCGCGACGAACGCGATGTCGCCCGCGGTGCGGTTCGTGAGCCGGATGGTCTCGGGCGCCGACGAGACGGAATCGGCGCACGCGAGGGCGACCGTGGCGAGTAGGAGGGGAATGACGAGCCGCATGGATCCTCCGCAGGGACGGCGCAGGCCATAGCAGGGAAGCGATCTGCCGAGCTCCTTCAGCAACAATACCCGCCCCGCCTCCCACGCGTCACGGCACCCGGCTGTCTGGTCGCCATCGTGCAGGCCATCGGCTCATTCAAGAGCGCAGCGTGGTCCACCCTGTCTTGGCAAGAGGGGGCCGTTTCACTGGCACGGCGCTGCAGCTCACCGCCGCATGCCGAGGTACGCGCCGCTCGCGTAGGGGATGAGCCAGATGAGCCACACCACCAGGCTGTAGCGGTGAAAGCCGATCCGGGCCTCCTCGGTCCCCGTCCGCGCCACCCGGGTCGCCCAGATGGCGTGGGCGAGCATGAGCCACAGCGCGATCTGCCCGGTGAGCGTGTGCGGCTCCCTGAGGTCGAACCGTCCCTCTGCCAGGCGGTGCATGGCGAGCGTGCCGGAGACGTCGAACACGAAGCCGGTCCAGAAGGCGGCGACGTGCCACGGCTTCAAGTACCGCGCGATCCGTTCTGACCACACGCCGATCGAATAGAAAACGAGCGCCAGCGTGATGAGGGTGGTGGAGGCGATGAGCAGCGGGGACATGGACGCCAGCGTCAGTGGGGCCGCGGGCGCGGGTATGCGATCCGCTCGGCGAGCGCAGGGCGGACGCGTTCGGTCAGACACGAGACGTGCGCCCAGTATCGGCGGGGGGGCTGGACCGAGCCGACGTCGAAGCTCACCGGGTGTTTGCCGACCACGGGCAGCCGCTCGTTACAAAAAGCGCACCGTGCCTGGGCGGGGATGTGCCCGTGGTCCCGTGGATCATCGGGCATGGCGGCGTCGTGTCGCAACCCGGCGAAACACGCGTCGTGCACGAAGGCGACGATGACATCACCGTCGGGCGCCGGGGTCACGGCGAGGCGCACTACGGCTCGGCCGGCTGCGCGGCAGTCGCGGAACGCGCACTCGACGGTCATGACGTACCAGTCACCCGCGCGCTGGCCGCGCCGCTGCGAGGTGGTGGCGGGTGATGACGACCGGAGGCTTGGGGCTCAGCGCGCCGGCTCGAACGGTCGGTGGGGTTCTCGACGGGAGCGACGGGAGCGACGGGAGCGTTGTCGGCGGCGGTCAGGGTCCGGCCGCAGTGACGGCTCGGGAAAACACCCCGGTCCCGGCACGCCTCCCGTTGGGAAGCATCGCCCACCGGGGAGGTGGGGGAAACAGGTGCGGAGGATGCGGCTCAGCATCGTTCTCTATAAGGAAATATGGGGAGTCGCGTGACGGTGGGCCAGTCGCGCGGGCGGCCGCTCAGGAGTCCTTGCGGATGGCCTGCGTGAGCGACGGACTCGCCGTGCCGAGGTCGACCACCGACATGACGTAGCTGTATCGGCCCGTGGTGAGCGGTTCCTCGCCCACGAAGTCGATCACCTGGAGCCGCAGCGTGTCGGTCGCAATCTCGACCTCCACCGTGGCGATGCGGTACGCGGTGGTCACGGTCACGTACGGCGTCGCCTGCCCCGGCCCGACGTCGAGCGTGGTCCGCGGTCCTTCCGACGTGTAGAGGGTGGCGCGGTCGAACGCGACGGGAGACGCGTTCTCGAGCCGCACGAGCACCTCACTCGACCCGAAGATCGAGCCGCATCCCGGCGCACCGGCGAGGAGCGTGGCGGCGACCGCCGCCACGATCGTCCGAGAGCGCAACCGGTACCGCCTCACCGCACCAACCTCACCATGAACGTGGCCCGATAGTCGCCGATGGGGATGGGGGTTACGTCGTAGGGATAGGGGGCGAGCTTGACGAACTCCAGGAGCCGGGTTCCCATCAGCACCCACTTGGGGTCGAGCGTGGTGTGCAGCGTGTCGGACCGCGCATCCCCGCCGCCCAGCGGAGCGATCTCCACGAGGATTGCCCCGTCACCCTCCCACACGCACAGGATGAGCGCGTTGCTGGGGCAGCGGGAGTCGCCGACCACGTCCACGAACCGCAGGGCGAGGCCCGCGTCGTCGATCCGCGCGCGCTGACCAACCTTGAGGGTGAACGGCTCGCCCAATTTGGCCATCACGGCAAACCGGCTGCCGACATCCGGGTCCACGGCCGACGAGCAGCCCGCGACCAGGGCCAACGCGAGCAACCACAGCGTGCGCATCGACGTCGTCACTCCGTTCCGGGTACAGGCTCGACCACACCTGACCCTGGCCGCGGGAGAGCCTTCAGCAAACGATACCCCCGCAGCCGTGCAAAAGTCACGGGCGGGGATCGCGGCGCCAGGTAGGTGTTCCGGTCGCCAGTGAACCTGTAGTCACATCAGGAGGTTGCGGCCCGCGATCCTGGACTCGGCAACGGCCGGGAGCAGCGTCCGGATGGACAAAGGAAGAGCGCAGGCCTCGCAGCCTGCGCTTTCCAAGTGGCGGTCGCGGCGAGGGACCACAGTGCGCCCTCGCCCTTCCTTTATGGGTTGTACGGATTTGCGAAGTTGGGAATGAACTCGTAGTCCACTCCGGGCGTCACGGCGTGCGCGAACTGCGGCGCAGGGCCACCGTCGAGGGTGAATGACGTTCTCGCTGTGTGTTTGAGCCACACCACCAGCGTCGGATGATGCGAACCATCGGAAACTTTGACGAACTCGTGGTAATGCGTATAGCCCCGAGCCGCGTATCGCTGCGCCTTCTCCGCGGTCCATGTGTCGATGATGCCGTGCACGATGAACAGCAACTCACCGTCGGGGGCGTCGGAGGACCACCACTGTGGAGCGCCGAAGGGACCGGTATTGTAGTGCTTTCCCACGAATTGGGTCTTACCGGCCGCGGCCCAGTAATGCCCAGGAACGTCGACTTCTCCATTGGGCCCGTCGGGCGCCCCGGCGAAGTAGTAGTCTTCCCCGTCGATGGTCACGGCGATCCCATGGACGAACGCCGTGGCGTGCCCGCTGTGTGAGCTGGAAGCCGGTTCCGACATCCCAACCGATTCGAACACGGAGTCTGTGAACGCCGGGTCGACGGGATCCTCCGAACACCCCAGTACGACGACCGCGATGGCCGAGACCAGGCTGAGAGCCCGCAGGATGGGTTTGGATTCGAACATCGTTGCCTCCTAGCATGGTTTCAGTTCGATTGTCGGACCCGTGACCGGCGATGTCAAGCTGATCTTTCGCTGCCACCGCGACGACCGATAGACAGGTCGTCGCAAGCGCGGTCTACCCCCTGGCTGGCTCGATTTCCACCTCGATGTCCCGCCACTGGCCCCGCCGGAACCGTGCCACGCTGAGCGTTGCGCGCGTCACGTGTCCCAGCACGATCGCGAGCCAGATGTGGTCGGCCTGGAGCGTTCCGAAGTGGTCGATCAGGCCGCACATGCCGAGCGGCACGACGAGCTGCGACACGATGGAGATGTAGAGCGGGCTCTTGGTGTCGCCGGTGCCCTGTAGCCCGCCGGTGTAGGCCAGCGCCACGGTGACGAACAGCCCCGACACGCTGAGGAACCCGAGCAGCTGCACGCCCAGGCCGAGCACGACCGGCTCGTCCATCCCGAAGAATCCGAGCAACGTACGGGGGATCGCGAGGAACGCGGCGCCGACCGCCACCGCTACGCCGAGCCCGATGAACGCCGCCACGTGCACGCCCTGGATACTGCGGTCGGGCCGGCCCGCGCCCAGGTTCTGGCCCGCCACGGCGGCGGCCGCACCCATGAGCCCGGCGGACGTCCACGTGATGAGCGAGAACAACTCGGTGTACCCGACGGCGTACGCGGCCTGCGCCTCCGCGCTCCGCGCGAGCGAGCCGATGAACCGCAGCAGGATCACGCCGCCGATGTTCATCGCTACACCCTGGATGCCGGCCGGGATGCCGAACCGGAACAGCGAGCGGATGATCCACCAGTCGGGCGCGAGCCGCATGCCTCTGTGGAAGTGCACCACCCAGCGATGCGAGAAGAACAGGCGGTGCATCGCCACCAGGCTCACCATGCCGCCCGCGATGACGGTCCCCATGGCGGCGCCCTTGGTGCCGAACGCGGGGATCGGGCCCAGCCCCCGGATGAGGATGACGTTGAGCACGAGGTTGAGCACGGTGAGCGCGACGCCGTACTTGAGCGGCGTCTGCGCGTCCCCGGCCGACCGCAGCGCGCCGCCCAGCATGAAGAACACCAGCATGCCGAGGCTGAACACGAACATGATGCGGAGGTAGGGCAGGGCTTCGGCCCGCACCTCGGGCGTGGCGTTCACCAGCTCGAGCAGCGACGGCGACAGCACGTAGCCGATCGGCGCGAGCACGCCAAGTGACAGGGCCGCCGCCGTGATGAACGCCTGATAGACGGTGCGGTTCACCTTCTCCGGCTCGTTGGCCCCCGCGAACCGCGCCACCAGCACACCCATCCCGGTGAACAGCGACGCGATGAACACAATGACCACGAGAAAGATCTGCCACGACACGCCGATCGCCGCATTGCCGGTGAAGCCCACGTACTGCCCCACCATGACGTGGTCCACGATGCCCTGGAACCCGCCGATCACGTTCTGCAGCATGGTGGGCCACGCGAGCTTCCACACCGCGCGGGGGATGGGCCCCTCGACGATGGAGCGGTCGAACGGTTTGGGCGCGCGTGGAGGTGAGGTCATTCGGGAGGTGGGATGGGTTCGGGATCGTGGGTTCGTCGGGCCGAACGGCGACGCGCGCCGTTCGGCCCTCGTGCTACCAGATTCGCTGTGAGCGCCCGATGCGGCTACAGCGGCCAGTCGCGCAGGATGCGCTCGGTCTCCTCGGAGTGCCCGCTCTCGTCCCGCACCATGTCTTCCAACTGCACCACCAGGCCCTTGTCGCCGAACGCTTCGGCGTCCTGGGCCCGCTGGGCGTAGTCCTTGGTCGCTTGGCGTTCGGCCGCGAGCACGGCCTCCAGCATCTCGCGGTTGGTCGCCGCGGCCGGCACCGGCCGCGGTGCCGTGGTCGGCTCCCCGCCGAGGGCCACGATCTTGTTGGCCAAGTACTGGGCGTGCATCTGCTCGTCCGTCACTTCCGCCAGAAAGAACTGCGCCAGCTGCGGCCGATACGGGCCCGTGGCCTTGGCCGCATACGTGATGTACTGGACGATGGCTCCCAACTCACCGGCAAGGTCTTCATTCAACTTCTTGATCAGCTGTTTCTTGGTCATTGGTACTCCGACAAGGTGAATGTGATGCGACAGGACCCGTGAATCCTGCGCCAACGAGGCCACACGTGCAAGGCGGCCCCCGGCCCGGCAGCTCCAGCGACGACTCCTCACCTTGAACCAGCATGCGCACCGTCACCGAGCCCAGCTCACCGAAGTCGAGGAACACCGGGACCAGCACCTGGGAGCTTTCGGAGACGCCTTCCTGCCACACGCGGCGCGCTCCGGGGGAAGGCGGTCCGCGGCGTCGAGACGCATATTGAGGTCATGATGCCGACGCGAGCGTTCTCGCACGTCGTGGGATTCGACGACGCCCCGTTCGACCGCGATCACCGGGGTGACGTGACGGTGGTGGGCGCGGTCTACGCGGGGTTGCGCCTGGAAGGTGTCCTCGTGGGTCGGGTGCGGCGGGACGGCGCCGACGCGACGCGCCGGCTGGCAACCCTGCTGGGCGAATCCAAATTCGCCCGGCAGCTCCAGCTGGTGTTGCTCCAGGGAATCGCGCTGGCGGGATTCAACGTGGTGGACATCCACGGCCTCCACGCCGAGCTCGGGATCCCGGTGCTGGTGGTGGTGCGCCGCCGGCCGCGGATGGAGAGGGTCCGGACAGCGCTCCTGTCAGGCGTGCGCGGCGGTGCGCGAAAGTGGGCGCTGATCGAGCGCCTGGGGCCGGCGGACCACCTCGCGGGGGTGTACGTGCAGCGCGCCGGCATCACGAGGCAGGAGGCGGCCACCGTGATCCGTCGCCTGGCGGTGCACGGCAGCATCCCGGAGCCGCTCCGCGCGGCTCACCTCATCGCCGGCGCGTTGGTGACGGGGCAGAGTCGAGGGCGGGTGTAACGGCGGCGCCGTTTCGCGCCGCCTGCCGCCGCTGATACTGCCGCGCCTGGTGCATGAACGCTTCCAGCCGCGTGCGGATGTTGGTGCCACCCTGCACGGCGTAGATCACGTCCAGCCAGGGGACGTGATCCAGGTCCGCCCGAATGCGCGGCGCCATCCCTGCCACGATGATCCCCGGCATGCACGAGAACGGCATGATGTTGAGGATGCCGCTGAGGCCGGTGCGCGCGTACTCGATGGCCCTCCCCATGCTCAGGACCGCTTCGGTGCCGAGCACGGGCTCGTAGTACGGGCGGATGTTGGCCATGAGCTGTGCCACCGACGCCTCGTGCGGATAGCGTAGGGCATGGACGACGGCCTTGTGCAGTCGGTGCTCCGCCCGCCGCTGATAGAGATCGACCAGTGCCACCTTCAACGACTCCGCGTGCGCGCCGCGCGCGGACGCGAGCCGCTTGGCCTGCCAGTTGGTGAAGTACAGCCACTCCATGAGGCTCGCCACCGTCACCTCGCCGCCCACGCCCTCGACCTGCCGCACGATGTCCTGGTTGGTGTAGGTGTTGAAGCGGAGATAGATCTCGCCCACGAGCCCGATCAGCGGCCGTGGCTCGGTGCGATTCACAGGCAGCGCCACGAAGTCGGCGGCGGCACGCCGGAGTGCGGCCACCGTCCGCGTGCCGCCACCGGCATCGGTGGCCGCGACGACCGCGTCGAGCGCCGCGGCGTACACCCGGTCGGCGCTGCCCGGCTCCATCTCGTACGGCCGGTGCTCGTGGAGCAGCTTCTGCAGCAGGTCGACCGCAACGATGCCTTCCCACATAAGGGTGCGGAGCTTCGTCGGGCGGTCGCTGAACCCTTGATACGAGTTGGCGCCGGATGGAGAGACGATCGCCATGTCGCCCAGTCCCTGCTCGTCCAGCACGTTGCGCAGGAGCGTGCTGTACTGACCGAAGCGACACGGCCCGGCGGTGGTGGGCATGAACAGCACCGACGCAGCCGGATCGAACCCGGGCTCTCGGGCACGACGGATGATGTCGCCCGTGCAGGTGAAGCAGGGAGAACACTCGCGCCCGGCGCACAGGTTGAGCCCGATGCCGAGCGTCTCGTCATCCGGCGGCGGCAGCACCTCGGCATCGGTTCCCAGCGCCCGCATCGCCGCGCTGGCCGCGAGCGCGTGGTCGCACATCCGCGGAATGAACACCGTCTTGCCCTGTACGGCGCTGCTCACGCGGACACTCCCACTCGACCGCGTTCGCCTTTCAGGCTCTCGAAGAACGCTTCGCAGCGGGTGACCACGCCCGCGTCGGCCATGTGATCGTCCAGCTCCAGCTCCAGGAACGGCTTGTCGCCCATGATCTCGCGGAAGAAGCCGATGATGAACGAGTCGGGCCCGCAGTTGAAGTTGGTCAGGTAGATGGCGTTGAGCCGCGGATCGTCGCGGATCAGCGTCGCCGCCGCGAGGATGTCCTGGCCGCTGCGCCAGAACATGTTGCCGTAGCGCGCCGACACGTCCACCGTCTCGAGCGGCAGGAAGTCCATGGGGATGGGCAGCACCCCCAGCTTGCGCACCTTGAGCGGCAGATCCTGGCAGGCGCCGGGGTCGCAGGCGTTGTACGGGCGCCCCACGAGCACGGTCGCCGGTCGAGTGCCGTCGAGTTGCGCCAGCACCTCGCGGCCGCGACGCCGCAGGGCGGCGTAGAACTCGTGTTGTGCGACGGCCGCGGCATCCGCGGCGGCGGCGACGCGCCGTTTCGAAACGCCCAGCTGACCGGCCAGCTGCTTGAGCTCGCCGCGTCCCACCTCGTTCCACAACAGATGCAGCGGGAAATGCAGCACCCGGTGCGTGCCGCCGTTGGACTCGACCTGCGCCCGTACCAGGTGCGACGCCGCCGGGATGAACGGGCAATACATGTTCGCGCTCTGTCCCGGCGCAGGATTTTCCCTGTTGATCACGCTGGGCAGGAAGATGAAGTCGGCGTCCCGCTCGAGCAGGTCGAGCACGTGGCCGTAGACCAGCTTGACCGGGAGGCACGTCTCGACCGACGCGGCCTCCAGGGTGCGCCGCACGATGTGCGGATTCGTGCTGTCCGACGTGATCAGCTCGATGTCGAGGCCGCCGAAAAAGGTCCGCCAGTACGGAAACAGGTCGTGGAACACCAGCGCCCGCGGAATCGCGACGCGCCGTCGCCCGTTGCGACGCCCGTTCGGCGCCGTGTAGTCGCCGAGCAGCAGCGCGGTCCGTTCGGCGAAGAGGTCCGGGATGTCGGCCGTGGCGCGCTGGGCCGGCGAGCGTCCGGCTTCTTCGAACTTGTCGCAGCGGGCACCGGAGAAGATCGGCGGCTCCTTGTCGATCACCACCTTGCTGACCTCGCACAGGTTGGCGCACGCTCGGCACTCGAACGTCGTCGCATCGTACTCACGCGTGGTGAGATCGAATCCCCGGAACCGTGTCGCGCCCTGCATCTGTTCCATGGCGAGGATGGCTGCGCCGATGGCCCCGGTGACCTCGTGGTGCGGCGGAACGGTGATCCGGCGGCCGGTGAGCATCCGCATGGCGGCCACGACGCTCGCGTTGCCCGCCACGCCTCCCTGGAAGAACACGTTCCGGCCCACGCTGCGGCCGTCGACCACGCGGTTCAGATAGTTCTGCGCGATGGAGTAGGCAAGACCCGCCGTGAGCTCGTCCACCCGGGCGCCCTGCTGCTGGTGATGCACGAGATCGGATTCCATGAACACGGTGCAGCGTTCGCCTAGGCACACCGGCGCGGCGGACGCAAAGGCCAGGCGGCTGAAATCCCGCTCGATGTCGATCGTGAGCCGGTCGGCCTGTTCTTCCAGGAACGACCCCGTGCCGGCCGCGCAGGCGCTGTTCATGGCGAAGTCCACTACCGCGCCGTGCGCGAGCCGCACGTACTTGCTGTCCTGCCCGCCGATCTCGAAGATCGTGTCCACCGTGGGGTCGAGGGCCGTGGCCGCCCGCGCCTGCGCGGTGATCTCGTTGCGCACCACGTCCGCCCCCACGAAATCCGCGGTCAGGTAGCGTCCCGATCCGGTCGCGCCGACGCCCCGCACGTCGGCCCACGCGCCGGCCTCGAGGCCCACCTCGCGAAGTCCCCGTCGCACCGCGTCCAGCGGCGCGCCGGCCGTGGGCAGGTAGCGCCGGGCCAGCACCCGTGCGTCGCGGTCGATGAGGACGACCTTGGTGCTGATCGACCCGACATCGACACCGACGTACACGGGCTCGACCGATCCGGGAACGCGCACCGACGGAGTGGGAATGTCCGTTTCCGCGTCGGGCGGCGGCTCGTGGGTGAGTGGGGGAAGGCTCTTGCGTGCCGGCGGCGCTGTGCGCACCGCGTCTTCGAGCGGGTCGAGCCCGAGGAACGCCACCGCTCGACCGTGATCGAGTTCGTCCATGGCAAGGAGCGCGGCGCCCATCGCGGGCATCAACCAGTGATGCTCCGGCACGATCAGCTCGCCCGCCTTCACGTTCAGCGCGGTCTCGAAGGCGCGGACCACGCCCCCGTTGTACGCCACGCCACCCTGGAACAGGATCGGCGGGATGAACGCCTTGCCCTTCCCGATGGTGCTCTTGAAGTTGCGGGCCAGCGCGAGACAGAGACCGGCGAGGATGTCCGGGAGCGGTGTGCCCTTCTGTTGCAGATGGATCATGTCCGACTTGGCGAACACCGTGCACCGGCCGGCCACGCGGGCGGGGTTCCGGGATTCCTTTGCCAGGGCCGCGAACTCGTGGTCGATCGCGATGCCCAGGCGTTCGGCCTGCTGGTCCAGAAACGATCCCGTCCCCGCCGCGCACACCGTGTTCATCGCGAAGTCGAGCAGGTTCATGCGGCGCGTGGCGTCGTCCCACTGGAGTGACAGGAACTTGCTGTCCTGCCCGCCGATCTCGATCACCGTGCGCGCCTCGGGATAGAACTCGCCCACCGCGCGGGTCTGCGCGATCAGCTCGTTGACGTGGGAGCCGCCGATCACGGCCGCGGTCGCCCCGCCCCCGGAGCCGGTAAGGCCCACGGCGCGGACACTGGATGGCTCGACGGTTCGAAACACGTCCCGCACGCAGCGCAGAATGGTGGGTCGAGGCTGGCCGTGCGCACGGACGTAGCGGTGGGCGAGGAGGCGGGCGGACCGGTCCACGGCGACGGCCTTGACCGTCGTCGATCCGACGTCGATTCCCAGGAACACCTCCGTCACCAGCACCCCCTATCATTCGACGTGGGACTCGCCGGCAATGCTGGGCCACGCTCCGCGCCCGCGCAAGCTGTACGCGACGGCCGCATCCGGAGGGTGCCGTCGCGTGGACACCGTTCAACTTCTCGAATCGGACCTAGTATGGGCCAGGGCCCAAATTCTGACAAGATCGCTCTGATTCACCCAACCCGCTCGCCGCGGTTCGATGCGATCGCTGGACGAACCGCGTAGTCCGCCTCGCTGCAGTTGGGCTCAACGTCGTAGCCCAGATAGTAGTAGAAGTGCCACCGCCGAGGGCCGACCAGGGGCTCGCCGGACCAGATCGTGAGATGGAGGCCCTCGGAGCTGCTGCACATCCGGAAATACTCCGGTGTTCCATTGCCCTCCAGGTCGCCGGTCAGCGCGCTGGCTTCGACGGTGACGGGTCCGGCATTCCGCAGCGCCACGAGCGGCGTCCCCCACGCGGCGAATCCAGGCGGGAGGGCTACGCGGTAGCGACGGTCAAAAGGCTTCGCGTGTATCGCACCGCAGGTGCCGGTTTCGAGGCCGGTGACCCGCGCGTGTCCTGCGGCCGGCGCCTCCCCGGAGCCGGCAAAGGACACCGCGACGACCTGAAGCGTGGAGCCCGAGTCGATGGCCGCCGGGATGACCAGGCAGTGGTGCCCACGGTCCGCCACGACCACGCCGACGTCCGTCTCGTAGGCGAACTCCGGCTGGGATGCACGCGCACAGCCGAAGACGGCGAGGAGTGCGACGGTGCCGCAGGTCAGGTCGGTGGGACGGCGGATCGGCATCACCCCACCACGTAGACGCGTTGGCGCACGAATCGCTGTCCTTCGATTTCCGCGATCAGGAATTCGGCGAGGTCCGCGCGTGAGATGCGGGACAGGAGGCCCACGTGCTGTCCTGGGCCCGCGCGTACCCCGTGTCGTGCACGGCCGTCGGTCAGGCGCGGCGGTTTCACAAGGGTCCAGCGCAGGCTGCTGGCCTGGACGATCTCCTCCTGCCGCAGGCGATCCCGAGCGCCTTCCGGCTGCCGCCGTGCGAAGGCCTGTGCCATCCAATGCATGGGACGCGAACGGTTTCCGGCGTCCGGCCCAATCATGGCTCCCGTCTGACATAGGAACCTGTTGCATCCGGTCCGCTTCATGGCCTGCACGATCGCATCGGTCGCTGCCGCGCAAAAGACGTCGGTGTAGGGGGGGCGGGGCCCGAGCACGCAGCAGACCGCGTCGGTGCCCGCCACGACGTCGTTCAGCGCCTCGGCGTCTGCGAACGTACCGCGAATCGTCGACGTCTGGAGTTGGGGCGGCAGCTGACTTCCTGGCCGAGCGAATCCGCGCACGCTCCAGCCACGTGATTGGGCCGCCTGCGCAAGCGCCTGACCAGTGCGGCCGCTGAGACCGAAGACGGCCAGCGGACGAGTCATGTCTGTCGCGTCCCGCCGCCTACCGCCGAGCCAGCGGGTCTCCCGCGAACCGCCACCGCGTGGAGTAGTCGCGCGTCAGCGACTCGTTCGTGAGTCTAGCGCGCACCATCTCCACCGGCATCCTGCCGCCGTGGAGGATCGCGTCGTGGAACGCGCGATCCGTCATGCGGCCCGACTGCACGAGGTCGCGGTGCAGCGCGCGGAACTGGAGCCCGCCCAGCATGTACGCGGCCTGATACAGCGGCGAGTAGTCTCCCGCCACCGACCGGCGCACCTCGCCCTCGGCGTTGGCCCGCTCGTGCCCCACGCGCTCGACCAGGAAGTCCACCGCCTCGTCGGGCGTCATGGTGCCCATGTGGAACCGGAGCGAGAAGATGATCCGCGCCGCGCGGTGAGAGCGCCAGAAGAGCATGCCGATCCGATCTTCCGGACTCCGCGGGAAATCCAGATCCCACAGCAACATCTCCCAGTAGAGCGCCCATCCCTCGCCCCAGAACGGCGTGGAGAACATCCCGCGGTGCGCGTTGTATCGCGAGGTCATGAACCCCTGGAGGTGGTGGCCGGGAATCAGCTCGTGGTGCACGGTCGCCCGGGAGAAGTGCGGGTTGTTGCCCCGCATGCTCATGAGCTTTTCCTCGTGGGTCATGCCATCGGTGGGGTACGACACCTGGATCACCTCGCCGCCGAGGAAGAACGGCGCGATGCGCTGCCGCTCGGGCGACATCATCTCCATGCGCCACACCTCCTTGGCGAGTGGCGGTACGGTGACCAGGTTGCGCTCCTCGAGGAACGCCTCCGCCTCCCGCGCGAGATCGCGAATCAGCTGCGGCTGCTCGCCGGGCGGCACGTAGCGCTGCTTCACCGCCTCGAGCGCGGCCTTCCAGTCGTCACCGAACCCCATTTCGCGCGCGGCCCTGCGGTATTCCGCCTCGCACCATGCGAACTCACGCTCGGCGATCGCGATCAGCTCGTCGATGGAATACGGAATCATCTCGTGCGCGAGATCCGCGCTGAGGCCGTCGGCGCCGATGGGATCGCCGATCATCGGCTCGGGTGCTCCCGCGCGGATGCCGAGTACCGTTTCCCGCAACAGCTTGCCGTGGGCGGCGAGCGCCGAGTCGACCCTGGCGTAGGGCTCAGCGGTCCACCACGTGTAGAGCGGATCGTAGCCGGTATGGAACCGGTTCCAGCCCTCGAGGGTTTCGCGCAGTTCCCGGAGCAGGCTTCCGGTTCGCCGAGCGACCACGCGCGTGAGCGTCGGCGTGGCGGTACCGCGCTGCAACGCACTGCTCCATGCTTCAGCCGTCCGTTTGCGGGTGCTGTCGATGCGTTCCGCGAGGCCTGCGAGCGTCGCCGCGATCCGTGCCGGATCGATCGGCTCCAACCGGCGGCGCGTTTCCTCCAATTCCATGATGGCGGAGGCGAACGGGATCCAGGGCAGCATCTCCTCGTACTGACGCGCTTCCCGGTCCAGCATCACGAGCTGGTAGCGCAGCTCGTTGTCGAGCAGCACGTAGTCCACTCGGCCTTCCTGGTCCAGCGCCTCGAAGTCCACGGCCGCGAGCCGTTCGCGCCATCTCTCGTAGAATGCCCGCATCCGGTCGCGCTGCGCCGGCGAGTACGCCACCCCGTAGCGGCGGAGCAGGGCACGGCGATCGGCGGTGAACAGCTCGACGGTGTCGCGCAGGGCGCTCGTGACGGCGGCATCGGGTGCCTGCGCCGATATGTGGGTCGGCATCGCGAGCTGCGTGACGATGACCGAGGCGAACGCGAGAACTGCGAGCCGAGTGGCGGTGCGGCGCATGAGAGCGGTCTCCCTGGCGCGAGGGATGGTAACGATGATGCGGGGCCTCACGGAATCAACACGCGATCCGCTCGGCATCAAGCCGAGCCCGCGTCGCGTCTAGACGATCTGCAGCAGGTGGTCTTCGGCTTCTGTCCCCCGAACGGGCGCTGGGTGATGCAGGTCCCACCATGCCGCCGCGCGTTGCGGCGTCCAGGCGTCGTCGGTTTCGCAGGCTGCCAGCAGCGCATCCAGCTCGTCGGCGCTCTGAGGGCGCCGCGCCGGATCCTTATCCAGGCACCGCAGGATGACGTTCTCGAACTGCGCCGACATCGGCATCTCGGAACACTGTGATGGCGGCACCGGCGGGGTTTGCAGATGGTGCCCCATGATCTCGAGCGGTACTCGACCCTCAAACACGAGGCGTCCGGTCGCGAGCCAGTACGCCACGCAGCCCAGGCCATAGAGGTCGGTGCGCGCGTCGACCGGCTCTCCCGAGATCTGTTCCGGGGCCATGTACGCCGGCGTCCCGCTGGTATCGTGCTCCGACGTGAGCTTCAGGCGGTCCTGTCCGTGGGGGTGCCGCGGTTTGACCAACCCAAAGTCGAGCACCTTCACGAAGTCCACCGTCCGTCCCTGACGGCACACGTAAATGTTGGCCGGCTTGATGTCGCGGTGGATGAGCCCGTTGTCGTGTGCCTCGGCGAGCGAGTCGCAGACCTGCCGCAGCAGGTAGACGATGCGTGCCGGCGGCACGGGTCCGAATCGCTCGACCAGTGTCTCCAAGTCGAAGCCGTTCAGCAGCTCCATCACATAGTAAAAGGTACCGTCCGCCGTCACGCCGAAGTCGTAGACCTCGATGGTATGCGGAGAGCGCATGAGCGCCGTGGCTTGGGCCTCCCGCTCGAACCGGTGCTGCAGCGTGGCATGGCTGTCGCGGTTGCCCCCCCCGAGCCGGTCGGGCCGAATGAGCTTGATCGCTGCCGGCCGGGCGAGCATCCGGTGCTTGGCTTCCCACACCTCTCCCATGCCGCCGTCGCCGAGGGGCTTCGTGAGGCGGTAGCTGCCCAACTCACGCGCACGCGTAACTGCCGTGCCGAGCTTGTAAACGACGCGCGCGCCGACGTACGCCGTCACCACGATGAGGAAATAGGGCACCAAGAGCCCCCTCACGATCAGGGCCGGGGTGAGCACGATGGAGCTTCCACCAATCTCGGTCGTCAGCACCATCGTGACGGGCACCGAGCTCCCGGCGGCGATGGCGGCGACCAGCGCCTTTCGGGGCTCGTTGGGCGAGACGATCGTGAAGAACATGATCCACGCCGCCACGTACGACAGCCCAAAGATCTCTAGGTGCTCCGGCTCGTAGGGGAGGCCCCGGTACACGCCCCAATAGGTGGCGAAGGCGATCCCGTACGCGGCCACGACCTCGAAGACCAGCCCGATGCTCATGAGCTTGAGCGGCGCGATGCGCGGGCTGCTCGCAAGCCCGGCCACGACGAGCGCCACCACGACCGAGATCGCCGCCGGCCCCCACTGATAGAAGGAGCCGTATTCGGCACGGATCAGTGGATCCGAGAGCACCGCCCCCGCCTCGGCCACCACGAACCCCGCGGCGTAGATGAGCGCAATGACGCGGAGCCGCCGAGCGGAGTCGCGCAGCAGATCGTCCGGAAGCTCGGCCGCTCGGCTCCGTCGACCAGGTTGCGATGGCCGGTCGAGTCGCGCCACCAGGGGCGTGTCGCCGTGCTGCTCAGTGCTCGGCGATGAGTCGTTCATGCGGGGCCTCCATCACTGGCACCGGTCGGGACGACGTCTTCAATCATGGCGTGAGATGTGGCTCGGTCAACCTTCGCCTGCGTGGCCTTCAATGACGAGCGTTGCTGTCGGTGCCTGATTCCCCGCGCTTGCGGGCCACACCCCGAATGGTCGGCCGCACCAGCGGCCATGCCTTGCGCATGCTCTCCCGTTTGATGTCCTGCATCTCGAAGCCGGCGGCGACAATGGCGTCGGCGGTGCGGCGCGTGAGATGACAGCCGCCGGAGATGAACTTCCACACCGGTTCCACGCGACGCTGCCACTTGAGCCTCCGTGGACGGTTTTCGGCGGCTACGTGCTCGAGGAAGATGAAGCGCCCGCCGGGGGCGAGCACCCGATGGATCTCGGCAAGCGCCACCTCGAGCCGAGGAACGGAGCACAATACGAGCGTTGCCACCGCCGTACCGAAGCTGCCTTCGGAGAAGGGCAAACCGTCGAGCGACGCGTGCATCACCTCCGCCCTCTGCCACTCCAGTGCGGTGACGCGCGCCTCGAGCTTGCGGCGCATGTGCGGATCGGGCTCCGACAGCACGAGCCGGCTGACACCGCGCGGGTAGAAGGGGAGGTTCACGCCGGTGCCGGCACCCACTTCGAGCACGGTGCCCGTCAGGTCATGCAGCAGCTCCGCCCGCCACTGCCGGAGACAGGCGGCCTCTGCGGGTTCGGTGAAGCGATCGTAGAGGGCGGCGCCCAGTCGTCCCATGGCCCACTCACCGCGCTCCGCCATCGTCGTCGCGAGGACGGCGCGGCAGCCAGCGGTTCACGCGACGCGTGTAAGCGTCGTAGGTAGCGCCGAATCTGTGGCGCAAGGCGGGCTCCTCGTAGTACAGCACGAACCCGTGCACGAGCACCCCCGCCGCCGCGGCGAGCAGCAGCATGGCCGGCGACCGCACCCACAGCGCGGCGCCCGCGAGGAGGGCGAGCCCTCCGACGTACATGGGGTTGCGTACCCAGCGGTACGGGCCGGTGGCCACGAACTCGCGCGGCGCGTCGAACGGCGCCGGCGTGCCGCGGCCGCGGGCCACGAAGTACGCGCCACACACGAGCGCCAGCAACGCGCCACCCAGCGCGGCGATGACCCCCGGGAGTTGCAGCCAGCCGGGGAGCGGACCGCCCAACTGCGGATCCCATCGCCGGAGCGTCACCGCGAGCCACCCCCACAGGAATACGAACCCGCTCATATACACGGCGGCGCGCAGGGCAACCAGCAAGGTGGTCACGGTGCGGGAACGCGAATCGTGCGGACGACGGCGAGGAGCAGCACCTGGGTCTCCCGTTCGAATCCGCCGCCGGTCAGGAACACAGTGCGCCGAGCCGTCATCGGGACCAGCGCGAACACCTCATACTTGTCCATGCGTTGCCCGCGTCGAAACACGCCGCCCTCGCTTCGCCACGATTGCACCAGGAGCTGTCGCCCCGGAATCGAGTCGATGCACTCGCTCATCTCATGCCTGCCGGGTGCCGGCGGCTGTCGGAGCGATACCCAGTAGTCCGGTGACTCGATGATGCCGATGTCCACCGATTGCTGGAAATCGCCGTCGAGGTCCCAGCGGCGTGACAACGGCACCCGTGCGGGCTGCTCGATGAATTCGGGTGGAAGACGGTACCGGAGCCCGGTCGCGTCGTTCACGATCCGCCAGCCGCGGGTGTCCATGGTCGGCGCGGGACACGCGGGCATGGCCTCCACCGCCACCGGGATGGGAGCCGGTGCCGGCGCACGGTGACATGCGGCCAGGAAGAGCGCGATCGGGGCTAGGCGCACGGAGGAGGGCGGAGATGGAGGGCGCATGCCAAGGCTCCCGTCGCTCGATCGCTGCAGCGGGAGACAAGAGTGAAGATGCCGATGGGAGCAAGATCCCTCCAGGTGTCGCGCGTTGGCCGCGAACGCCTCATTCGAGCGTGAGCTCGTACCGCTCCTCGATGACCTCCACGCCCCAGCGCCTGCCAGGGATTTCCTCGACCTTGCGGAAGCCGACCGAGCGGTAGAGGTGGGCCGCGGTGTGCAGGGAGGCGACCGTCCAGAGGAAAACCGAGCGGTACCCGCTCGCCCTGCTGAAGGCGACGGCTTCTTCGAGTAGACGCCGCCCAAGGCCGGCACTCCGATAATCCGGGTCGACGAGGTACCAGCGGAGCTGGGCCGTGTCGGGACCGGCAGCAACGATCGCGATCGACCCGACGAGCCGGTCGCCGTCTTCGGCGAGCCAGATGCGCTCCCGCGAGGACGACGAGCGCGCGAACTCGGCCAGCGGGCCGGCAACATACGCTTCGAACGTGTGGTCGAAACCGCACTCTCGCGCGTAGATCGTGCCATGAAGACGGACCACCGAGCCGATGTCTCCCGGCTGCAGCCGCGTCCTGATGGCGATGCGCGATGGCGACGCAGGTGGAGTGTCGGCGGCCATGGTCACCCCGTCTCGCTCGCAGTGTCGTGCGGCTACTCTCCGCCGTCCTGCCACCGGCGGTTGCCGGTCAGCATCAGCGGGAGCAAGAGAGGCCACAACAGGAAGGCGGACCACCAGCTGTTGATGCCCATTGCGCGGGGGCCGCCCAACGCCCAGACCGCCCACGCGACGGCGCCGAAAAACACCACGTAGATCGGCAGCAAGAGGCTGCGGTAGGTGGCCTGCGGATGACGCCATGGTGCGAGTCCCACGATGGCGGCGACGGCCACGGCAGCGATGGCCAGTCCGGCCAACGCGTGCAGTGTTCGGCCCTCCAGCCACTGGAGAATCGCCACGACGAGCACCCACACGAATCCACCGAGCCACCCGAGGGTCCAGCCAAGTTGTTCACCACGTCTGGCAGTCATAGGCACCTCTCTCACCATCAGGTCACGGCACGCTCGTACGCTTCGGAGGCAGGAACTCGACAACCAGCACGGTGAGCATCTCGACCACCGCTCCCATCACCGCACCCGCCGTTCCCGTGAGCACGGCGTAGAACAACACGTAGGAAAGGAACTGGCGCCAGAACGGCCAGCCCCAGCCCTGCGGTTCCACGCCTGCGCGGCGAAGATGTTGTACGTCAGGTATGCGGCGGCGACCACAAACATCAGGATGAACCCCTCGAGCGGTCCCCGAAACGGCTTCGCGGTCCCCTTGCGCAGGCGTCGGACGTACTGGGAGACGCGCCACATGGTGAGGAGGCCAAACGGGATGCCAGTCACGACCATCGCGGGATGGAACATCCAGCTGCTGGAGAGACTGTACACGAACACGACAACCGCGACCACCAGGAGTCCGTTCACGGCGCCGAGTGTCCACACGTAGCGTTGCTCAGCCCTCATTGGTCCCGGTCACGACGTCGATCTCCGTATGGTGTCGCGAGCGGTGTTCGCCGGGGGCATGCCGCCCACTCGGCAGGCGCTGGCAAGCCATTCACGCATCTCCTCGTCGATATCCGCGGGTGAGGTGATCGTGAAGTGATGGACCCAATACGGTGGACCGGCATCGATCCGATGGAAGCGCGGCGAATCGACCTGGCGCTCGAGGAGGATGTGCGCACGCAAGGAGTGTATCCGTGGCATCACGGCGGCAAAGGTAACCGAGCCGATGAAGCCGATGCGGGTCGTGGCGATGGACAATCGTACGGGCACCGCGATCTGTGCGAGTGCGGCGTGAAACGTGTCGAACAGCCTGCGGGCGTGTGGGCGGTGACGGACATCGTGTCCCGCCACCAGAGCGTCATGCGTGACGAAGCGGACCTGGCAGCCGCGGACCGGGACGCGATTCCAGATCCACTCGATCTCACCCGTCGTGCGCACCAGCGTGTCGTGCGGCACGGCCTCGAGCGCGGCGTAGAAGGACTCGCAGGGATCCGGATTGCCGCCGTCCGCGTCGGCCGGCACACAACCCAGTGCCCCGCCGAGCAGCACCAGCGTGAGCATCCTCATGTCTCCCTCCCGCTACCGAACACCCACCCTGTCCCACCGGCGCACCGGCCCCCATCCGGGGCCGGCACGCCATCCGTGCTAGCTCGTACTCAGAAACTTGCGTGCGTGGTCCAGACGAGCATGCATCCCGTTGGGCGCGGGTGCCACCTCCACCAGTTGCCGGTAGTAGTCGGACGCCGTCTGGCGGTCGCCCGCTCCTTCGGCGGCGCGCCCGGCACCGTACAGGCTGTTGAGGCGGTTGGGCGATCGCTCGAGCGCGCTCCGGTAGGCGGCGAGGGCCTCGTCGTAGCGCTTCACATCGAGGAGCATGTCGCCCAACAGCTCGCCGGCCGGCAGCACCTCACCTGGCGTGACCGGGTTCTTCTGCGTCGTCGACTCGAGCTGTGCCGCTTCCTGCATCAACCTGATCGCGTCGTCGATACGCCGTTCGCCGTATGCGATCCAGGCACGCGCGGCCACTTCCTGGATCTTCACCTGGATGCCCCAGTCGTACGCGCCGGGAAGCGCGGCCGCCTTGGTCTGTAACGCACCCAGCCGCGCAACGGACTTTCGGGCCGCCGCCATGTTGCCCGTGTGGGCGTGACCGAGGCCGCGGGCGAACTCCGTGATGGCCTCGAGGTGGGGGTAGTTGTCCCACGAGAGCGATGCCGGCTGACGTGGCTCGAGACGCGCGGCATCGGCCCAGCGTTGCCGTTCCAGTGCGATCCGAGCCGGCACGCCGGCAAACGCGTAGGCGGTGACTGCGTTGTCCATGACGGGCCCCTGAAGCGTCGCTAGGTGCTCGAGCACCTCACGCGCCCTGGCATCGTCCGCCCGCTGCAAGTGCGCGTAGGCCAGGTAGTCCAGCGCATGCAGGTGGTGATGTGAGGTGGCCCCGTTGATGGGATGGCGCAGCGCGGCGGCGGCGGCCCGCGCGTTGTACTCGATCGATTCCTCCCATAGGCCGACGCGCGTGAAGATGTGCGACGTCATGTGCAGCGCGTGCGAGTTGTCGGGCGCGACTTTCCCGTAGCTCCGCGCCACCGGCAGGGCCCGCTGGGCCAGCGGCGGGAAGTCGTATGCGTGGATGGTGTAGTGATGCGCACCGGGATGATCCGGAATGCGCTGGAGGATCCGTTCCGCGATCGCGCCGGCTTTCCGCTGGACGCCGAACGTCTGGTCGGAACCCGGTGCCGTGGCCATGAGCGACAGGGCCCGGAACAGCGCGGCCTCGGGGTCGTCGGGATAGTCGGCAGCCACCTTTGCCCACGCGTCGGCGTACCGCGCGAGCCGCGCGGGCTCGGCGCCGGGATCGGTGTCGGCGTAATACGCCTCGAGGGCGGTGATGTACGCCGCTTCGCGGGGCGTTCGCTTGCCTCGGGTACGCGCCTGCTCCAGCATCGTGCGACCCGCTTCGAACTGGGCAGCGGACGGAACGTCGGGCCACAGGGGGTGCACGTAGGTCATGGCCACGCCCCAGGAGGCGAGCGCGCAGTCAGGATCCTGTTCCGCGGCCGAACGGAAGGCGGCCTCCGCCTCCGTATAGGTCATGTTGTGGAGCAGGGCCAGACCCAACCGCATCCGGCTGCTGGCTGCCTCACTGCATGAAACCGGAAATGCCACGGTGCCGAGCGAGGCGCCGTCGGCGTCCACGACTTCGGTCGCTGCGGTGTCGAAGGACTGCTCGCCGGCGCCGCAGCCCGCCGAGAGCAGTACGAGGGAGGTGATGAGCAGAAATCGACGCATAAGGCTCTCCTTGATGGGTTCGCCGCTCCGGAGGCTGATTGGGGGAGGTGCCGGGGCGAGCGGTTTGTTGTATGCGTTGCGCCCAAGGTGCAACACCCAGCGTCGGCGCGCAAATGGCCCGGTGACGAGAGCAGGGTCAGCCGGGCGCGCGGGTGGCGCCGGCTTCCCTCCGACTCTACGGTGGCTGGCGCGGGTCGGCAGCCATGAGCGGGCGCGTCGGCTCGCTGTCGGCAGACACCTGCCACGGTCAACAGGCCGTCCTTGACGACCGCCTGCCAAACAGCAGGGGCGCTCCCGCGTCGCTCGCGGAGCAAGGTGCCGTCGGGCGCGTAGGTGCCGCCGGCACGTCCCACCACCAGGACGGTCTGCCGCTCGCCAAACGTCTGCTCCGCGTCGATCCGGTAGTTGGGAATTACGCGGAAGTATCCCGTCCACGCCGAGGACACCCGCTCGATGCCGGTGACGATGGCTTCACCGGAATCGATGAGTCGGTGGTGGGACGTCATGAGCGCGGCGAGTCCGGCGACATCGTGCGCGTTGATGCGCTCGATGAATCGGTGCGTGACGGTGGCGCTCTCTACGTTCGCGTTTCCTGAGTCAGACTTGCCCATCGCCGGTCGTCGAGGATCGGGGAACTAGGACACCTCCGGGGCGATCGCCGATCGGATGGCACCGAGCATCAGCCGATGATCGATGGGCTTGGCGAGGGTGGTGACGGCGCCGAGCTCCATGGCCAGTGCGATGTCCACGTCCTTCGCGCCGGAGACCATGACGACCCGAGCGTTGCCGTCGATCGCGCGGAGTGCACGCAGGGTGTCGAGCCCGCTCGTTCCGGGCATGACCACATCCAGGACGACGACGTCGAACGGCTGCCGCCGATACAGTTCAAGGGCCGTGTCGCCGTCCGCAGCATCCACCACGTCGTGCCCGCCGGTCTCGAGGATCTCGCCGATCACGAGGCGAGCGACATCATCATCGTCCACCACCAGAATGCGGGCCACGATCGGATCCTCGTCCAGCGGGTGAGTTCTGCAGCCGGCCAGTCCGGCGCGGGAACGGGCGTCCACAAAGATAGTGTGGAGTCACAGCGCCCCGCCCCACGATTCGAGGCCACCTGGTCCTACCATGCAGCACCACAGCTCCGACGTGAGCCCACTGTTCGGGCGTCCGAATTCCGAAACCGATTACGCCGTCCGTACCGTTTCCGTAACTAGCAATCGGGGCTCGGTGAGGCTCCGGTTCCAGCACTGTCCTCGCAAGTTATTGATCATCAAGCGATTACACAATCACATCCCGAAGGTGACGGATGGCACGCTCACTGCCTTACGCAGTCCCGCATCGGCCCGCGATGACTCGGCCGGTTGAAAGCCGAGCGCGCTGTGTGGAATTGACGTCGATCCGGAGCGAGGCTGCTGATGGAAGAAGCGCAGGTCAATCCGGCCGTGCCCAAAGTGGTCGTCGTTCAGCTGTCCGAGGCGTTCGGCGATGTCTGGGGTTGGGTGGCGGACGAGCTGGGCGACGGGGTGGAGGTGGTGAACTCGCACAACGGTCTGCCACAGGGCACCGACGTTGCCATCGTGGTTCTGTCGGCGGGCGCCGCCGAGCGTGACGCGCTCGCGTGGCTCGAATCGCACGCGCGTCCTGACGGTGTGCCCGCCGTCCTGGTCGGGATCGATTATGGAAGGCGGTTGCCGGTGCAGGCGCTGCGGGCTGGCGCGACGGACTACTTCGCCCTGCCCGACGACCTGCCGCTGGTTCGGAGCGCCATCACTTCGGCGGTGGAGCGCTATCGCAGTGCGAACGGCCGCCATCGGGACGGTGAGACCCACGGGGACCCATTCTGCGACCTCATCACGGAGAGCGAGGTCATGCGCCCGGTGCTCGACCGCGCCGCGTGGCTGTCCAGGTACGCGAACGTCCCGGCCACGATCGTCGGCGATGCGGGCACAGGGAAAGAGCTGCTCGCGCGTGCGATCCACAATGCCGGTGACCGCCGGCCGTTTCCGTTCGTTGTGCTCGACTGCGGCTCCCTCGTCGAGGGCCTGCGGGTGAATCTCTTCGGACAAGTCCAGGATCGGTCGCCGGACGTTCGCCCTGGCCTTCTTGAAGTTGCCGAGGGTGGAACCCTGCTGCTGCGGATGGCGAATGCGATCCCGTTGGACGTGCAGACCGAACTCGCGCGCGTCCTTCGCGAAGGCACGGTGCGCAGGGAGGGCGGGACGCGGGAGCATCCTGCCGACGTCAGAGTCCTGCTTGCCTGTCACGACGATCCTGAACGGCTGGTAGGGCGGGGGGAGCTCCACCGAGACCTCTACTCCCGGACAGGTGCGGTCACCCTCCGCCTACCGGCGCTTCGGGAACGCGACAATGACGTGCTGATCATCGCGCGCGCGTTGGTGGGTCGGATCGCGCAGGAGCATCGACTTCCGGCGCCGTCTCTCGCACCCGACGTGGAGAGCTTCCTCCTCGAGTATCCGTGGCCCGGCAACGTGCGGGAGTTGAAGACGGCCCTGGTGCGGGCGCTCCTCCTGTCATCGCCGGGCGAGCTCCAAGTCTCGCAGCTTCGCGAGGCGGTCGCCGGGAGCGAGGCGAAAGCGATGGAGCGCGCGATGCCGGAGGGGGGTCCATGACGCGGCCACTTCAGGTCGATCTCCCCCACATGTCGCCGACCGGTTCGATCCGATGGGCGCTCGCGCCCGTGCGTGAGGCGCGTCGTCTCGTGGCGGCTGGCAGGAACGCGGAGGTGGTGGAGTGGTTCCGGCAGCGACCGTACGAGGAGGTACGCTCCACGCCCGAGTTGGCCGTGCTGTTCGCCGAGGCGCTGCTCGGGGCGGGACGGTTGGAGCACGCCGACCACGTGTCGCTCGAGGCGGCGAGCGTCGCTCGGACGCTGGGGGATTGCCGGGTGGAGGCGGTGGCCACGGCCGTGTCGGGAGAAGTCGCGCTCGTCCTGGGGGATATGCCGGCAGCGTCGAGCCGGTTCTCACGGGCGCGGTCCCTGGCCGCGGAGCAGAGCGACCTGGCGTTGGCCGGTGAGTGTGCGGCGCGGATCGGCGAGATCGCCCTGGCGGGTGACGACCCGGAGTCGGCTGTGACGTCGTTCCTCGGTGCCGTCGCCGCGTACGAGACGGTCGGAGACGTGTCGCAGGCGCTCCGATGTGTGCTCGCGCTCGCGCTCGCCTACCGGCAAATGGCCCGGTTCGATGACGCCTTGGCGGCCGCGGATCGTGCGGTAGCCGATGCCCAAGCGGCGGGCGACCCGGGTCTCCGGGGTGACGCCCTCGCCGCGCGGGCCGATGTCCGCCTGGCGGCGGGTGATGCCGGGATCGCGCTGCGGGAAGCGGTGCAGGCGGCCGCCCTGCAGCACTCGGCGGGCAAGTTCGCCCACGAGGCCGAAGCCCTGTCACTCGCGAAGCGAGCCCAGGTGGCCTTGGGCGCACCGCGGCGGCGCATGTCCGCCCGGCGCGACCACGACTGCCCTGCGCAGGCGGAAATCACGCAGAAGTGCCATGTCTGAAAGACCAGTGCGTTCGACCCCCTCACGCCATGCATCCGGCGACGCGTGGAATCGTACCAAGTACGGCGGTGAACGCCGTCAGTGGAGAAAGGTGCAGATCATGACGTCACGACTTACAGCGGTCGTGCTGCTGGCCGGCGGGCTCGCCCTCGGCTGCGCGGACGGCGTCGCACCGCCGAGCGAGGTCCATGCCCCGGCGGTGCTACCGTCGCAACGGTCGGTGATCCCGGCGGCGGAGTTCAAGCCCCTCGGCTGGAGCGCCGCGGATCCGGCGCCGCTCTTCTCGGGGTTCGCTACCACCGCCGATGGGACCGTACTCCCGCCGCCGCGTGACCTGCCGGGGCCGGAAGTCTTGGCGTCGCCGAGCGCCGGAACCCTGCCGCTCGCGGCGTTCCAGGTGAGCTTCTGGGCCGTGAAGGGGCAGCAGCGGTCGGCGCAGATCAACTACGTGAGCAGCGCGTGCGCGACGTCGAGCCCCTGTCCCTACTTCCGGTTTACGGTTCCCAAGTATGCGCTCGAGCGGCGACCGGACGGGAGCAACATCTGGTTGGGTGACTCCGTACTCATTACCGCCTCGGTGGACTCGTCGCTGATCCTGGTCCGGATGGAACCCACCGGACTCGAGTTCGACCACGACTCCCCACCGTTGCTAGAGATCTGGTACACGGGTGCGAGCGACGACCTCAACGGTGACGGTGCCGTGGACGCCACGGATACCTACATCAAGGACGATCTGCTGGGCCTGTTCAGCCAGCAGCAGCTCATCGACCCGTGGCTCATCCTGTCCTCCTCGCACGATGTCGCTACGGAGCGCTTCCAGGCCACGCTCGGGCATTTCACCGGGTTTGCGGTCTCGTACTGACCATGCGCGGGCGCGGACTCCTCACCCGACTGGCGCACGCCCAGCAGCTTCTCGAGAGCGGGCAACATGCTGCTCTGCTGGGGCAGTTGACCGCCCAGCCTGCCGAGGATTTGGACGGGTTTCCTGAGCTCATGCTGCTCCGCGGCATTGCGCACGCCCGCCTGGGTGAGTTTGCGCAAGGGGGCCGGTGGGCGCAGCGCGCGCTGGATCGAGCGGTGGCGCGAGGCCATCGCGCAGTCGAGGTGCGCACGCTCAACGTGTTGGGGGCCATCGCGCTCGAAAGTGGCCGGGTTGACGACGCAACGCAGTACTTCGTGAAGGCCATCACAGCCGCCAAGAGTGAGGGGGACCACGGCACCGTGGGACGCAGCGCCGGGAACCTCGGCGTCATTTCCACGATGTGCGGTGACTACGCGCGGGCCATCGGCTGGTACACCATGGCCCTGGCGGCCTTTCAGCGCATCGACTTTCGGGCCGGCACGGCCGAGATCCTGAACAACCTCTCGGTCACCTACCGCGACATGGGGGACTACGGTCGTGCCATCGCGACCGTGGATGAGGCTCTCCAGGCGGCGGAGGCGGCGGGCGAGCGCCGTCTCGCCAACGTGGCGTACGGTGGTCGGGCCGAAATCCGGCTGCTGGCCGGCGACGTGGCAGTCGCGCGCCGGGAGATCGAGCAGGCCATCGCGCATGAGCGCGAGCTGGGGGACCTCGTCAGCGAGGCCGAGGACCTCCGGGTCTTTGCCGGCACGGAGGCAGCGCTCGGTCGCGTGGACGCCGCCCACAGGCTGTTTCTCGATCTCATCGAGCGTGCGAAATCGTTCCCGCGCCCACTGCTGGTGGCGCAGACGGAGCGAGATCTCGCGCGCATGCTCTACAAGCGAGGCCAGGTGCAGGAGGCCGTCGTCGTCGCCCGATCGGCGCGCGAGGGCTTCGCGGCGCTCGGGGTACGCGTCGAGGTGGCCAAGCTCGATGCCCTGATCGGCCTGGCCCACCTGGTACACCCCGGTCCCGTGGAGCGGGAACTGGCCGCCGCGGGCCCGACGGCATCGCCGGGCTCGAAGGTCTACACCACGGAATGAGGCCACATCCCTTGAATTGAGGAGACGAGCCGTGTCACTGCTACGCAAACTCTCACCGATACTGGCCCTCGCCGTGCTGGTCGCGGCATGCAGCGACCAGGCGGGGCCGCGCGTCGACGACGCCGCGTCGTTGGCCAAAGGCGGCCGTTGGGCCACGACCGATGTCACCGACAGCACCTCGGGCACGCCCGAGTCCGGCACGACGACATGCACGAGTGCGGCTACGTCGGCTGACGTACCGCCGTGCACGCTGCGGCATCGTGCCGACGCCCCGCCGCTGGAGTCGTATCACCCCAGTTTCGAGATCCTGGCGGGGTTCCAGTACCACCTCAACGTGTTCTACGCACCGGACCCGGAGACGGGACTGCGCACGTACTTTCTCACGGTCACGATTCCGCGTGACGCCGAATTCTTCGACGAGGCGGGCAACCCCGTTCCCAAGGGTCAACCGGTCACGGTCTCGATGGACATCGATCCGGTGTACTTCCACGTCGAGTTCGGCCCGCACGGCACGCAGTTCGCCGGCCGGAAGCCGGCCCTGGTGCGGTTCTACCTGGAGAATGCCGTCATCGAAGGAAACGCGGGGGACTACTCGGTCTACTACCGACCGCAGCCGAGCGCTCCAGAGTGGAGTGCCCTGCCCACCACGTTCGACCCGGTGGGGTGGTGGGTCGAAGGTCCGGTGTATCACTTCTCGGGTTACGCGGTGGCCTGGTGATGCGCCGGTCCATAAGCGGAGACGGTTTGGAATTGGGGAGAGTTCTCGTGCGTGGGACAATCCGACTGGCGTCGCTCGGTCTGGTCATGCTGATCGCGTCGTGCAGTGATCAGGCGGGTCCAGATATCGCTGGCGACATCGCGCTCGCAAAGGGGGGGCGATGGGCCACGCGGTCGGTCACCACCGACGGCCAAACGGCGGGCACCGTTGATGTCAGCGCGTCCTCCTGTGCGGGTGACGCCCCCCAGCTCGGGCTACCGCCGTGCACGCTGCGGCACCGGAAAAGCGCGCCGCCATTGGAGACTTACAGCACGAGCTTCGCTGCCGTCCAGGGACAGCCGACGTACTTCGTCGTGCACTACCTTGAAGCGGCTCCCGACGGCACGATCACGAAGACGCCGTTTATGACCGTCACCATTCCGAAGGCGGCCAAGTTCGTCGCCGAGGACGGATCGGATCTCAGGCAGGGCGATTCGGTGACGGTCACGGTGGAGCTGGACCGCGAGTACTTCCACGTGGAGTTCGGGCCGCACGGCTCGAGCATGCGGCCAGCGGCGACCCTGTGGTACTCGCTCAAGTATGCTGAGATGAGCGGCTCCGATGCCGACGGGGCGAGCGTGTTCTATCGCCCGACGGTAGGCGATGCGTGGACGAGACTCGATACTGAGTGGCACCGGGTCGGGGACTACCTCGCGGCGCTCATCTACCACTTCTCGGGCTACGCAGTGGCCTGGTAGCCGTGACGGGATGATGCCTCGATGAGCGATGCCGTGATGCAGGTGGCGGCCCTCGGGCCCGAGACGGTTGCGCCCGCCTCAGCGGCACGGACGACCGCGGCAGATTGTCTCTCGCCCGTGGCGCCGGGCGTGATTCGGCAGCTCGTCGAGACCGGCCGGTTTGCGGAAGTGGTGCGCTTCCTTCGGGACCAGTCATACCTGCGCCTGGAATCGACTCCGGAGCTCGCCCTCCTGTTCGGGATTGCGTTGGCCAGGATCGGTCGCCAGCTCGAGGGACGCCATTGGACCCTGACGGCATTGCGCAGTGCCCGGGAGCGCGGGATCCGTGAGGTGGAAGCTCGGGCCTTCAATGCCCTGGGGGCGCTCGCGTTCGAGGCGGGAGACATCGCGGAGGCGAGGGAACATTGGCACAGGGCGCGAGCGATCGCCACGGCAAGCGGTGACTACGCAACGGTCGGCCGCTGCTCCAACAACATCGGGATCCTCGAGAATCTCGTGGGCCGATACGCAGAGGCCGCGGCGGCCTATACGATTGCCATCGCCGCGTACGAGCGCGCCCGATTCCCCCACGGCATGGCGGAGTCGCAGCATAACCTCGCCATCGCGCACCGCGACCAGGGGCGGCTCCGCGCGGCGTTCGAGGCCGCCAGCCACGGCGTCGACAGTGCCCGCGAGCTGGATGACGTCGAGCTGCTCGCCCGGGCCCTCGCCGGCCGCGCGGAGATCCGGGTCGCTCTGGGGGATGCGCCGGAGGCCTTGCGGGAGATCGAGGAGGCACTGGTCCTCCACCGCGAGCTGGAGGACGTCGTTGACGAGGCAGAGGATCTGCGGGTCCTCGGGCTCGCACTGGCGGCGAGTGGCGATGGGGACGCTGCCGAGGCCGTGCTGCGGGACGCGATCACCCGGGCACGCCGGTTCGAGCGACCGCTGCTCCAGGCGGCGGCGAGGCGCGACCTGGCTGCGCTGCTCCGGAGCCGCGATCGCCTCGATGAGGCGCTGGCCCTCGCCGTGGCGGCGCGCGAGCAGTTCGAGACGTTCGGCGCCACCGCCGAGGCAGTCAAACTCCGGCGCATGATCGACGACATGCAAGTTGTGCCGGACCAGTCCGGCTGACCTGCCCGCCGTTCGCTCCGTCAGTTCTCGGAGCTGTCGGCCTCTTCCTTCGCGAGAAACGCGGTGACGGTCGCGTCCAGAAGACCCAGGAGCCGTTGCCCCTCCGCGAGCCCCGCCGCAGTGACAGCACCCTCGTTGCGCCACGCACGTCCCAGTTGGGCGAGCAAGTGCGCACCCTCGGCCATCTCGTGCGCGTCGAACGTGGCGGCCATGCCCGAAAGGGCATGCGAAGTCACGTGGAACTGCTCGGCGTGCTTGCCGTCGAACCGATGCTGCAGGCCCATGAGCGCGTCCCGGATCTTCGCGAGACGGCCGGGAAGTCCCCTGGTAAACTCCACTCGTGCCTTGCGCAACGCCTCCCGTGGGTCGTTCGCCATTTGTCAGCCCAGCTCGCGTCGAGTATCGCGTAGCGGCGCTCGGGTTCCGATCGCCGATTGACGAATCGGCGGCGACGGGCAATGATTCTCGCGGCCGCGTGAGCTTTCCATTCGACCTCGTCGCATCGGACCCGTACGTACCGCCATGGTCCCCAGAATCTATATCCTCGACGACGATGAGACGTTCGCCAAGGTGTTGGCGATCAATCTCGGGCAAGCCGGCACGTTTCGGACCGAGATCTTCACGACCTGTCAGGCGCTGCTCGATCGGCGGGCGGAGAGCCCACCCCAGGCGGTCATTACCGACCTGGTCATGCCTGACATTGACGGGATCGAGGTCACGCGCCGCCTGCGGACGATCGATTCACTGCTTCCGATCTTTGTGCTCACGGCCTATGGGGAGATGGAGACGGCGATCGAGGCGCTGAAGGCCGGAGCCAACGAGTATCTCACGAAGCCCGTCAACATCGACGAGTTGACCACCCTCATCCGCCGGGCACTGGCCGAGCAGCCGATCCGGGAGGAAGCGGCGTCCCTCGCCCAGACCCGGAGGCAGAGTTTCTCGGCGGACGCGATCCTGGGCGATCACCCGCTGATTCAGGAGGTGCGGCTTTTCGTCCATCGGGTGGCGCAGATTCCCCATCCCAGTGTGCTGCTCTACGGTGAGAGCGGCACCGGGAAGAACCTGTGCGCAAAGGCCGTTCACTACTCCAGTCCCCATTCCGCCGGCCGGTTCGTCGAAATCAACTGTTCGGCGCTGCCGCCGCAGCTGCTCGAAGGCGAGCTGTTCGGGCACCAGAAGGGTGCGTTTACCGATGCCAAGGAATCCAAGCGCGGGCTCATCGAGGTGGCGAATGGTGGCACGCTGTTCCTCGATGAGATCGGGGATCTGTCACCCGAGCTGCAATCCAAGCTGCTCAACTTCATCGAGTCGCGGCAATTCCGCCGTGTGGGCGGCACCGAAGAGATCGATGTGACCTTGCGGATCATCACGGCGACGAACCGCAACCTGGAGGGTTTGGTCCGGGACGGACGCTTCCGGGAAGACTTGTACTATCGGATCAGCGTTGCCACCCACACCCTCCCGCCGCTCCGCGCGGTCATGGAGGATCTGCCCGTGCTGGCGGAGCATTTCCGCGCGTTCTTCAATCGGGAGTTCCGCAAGGACGTACGTGATGTTGCACCGGCGACCATGGAACTGCTCCGCCAGTGGCGCTGGCCAGGGAACGTGCGCGAGCTGCGCAACGTCGTCGAGCGGGCCATGATCTTCGCCGACGGCACCTCACTCGAGCCGAGCGATATTCCCGCGTTCGGCCTCCGGGGGCCCTCAGGCAGCGCGACGGCAACGCCGGTTGACCGGCCCACCTTTGGCCTCTCGCTCGCCGACATGGAGAGAGAGCACATCCGCCTCACGTTGGCGGAGTGCGACGGCAGCGTGCAGCAGGCCGCAAAGATTCTTGGCGTCTCGCGGAAGACGCTGTGGGAGAAGCGGAAGAAGCACGGCCTGCTGGAGTGACCGGCCGCCTCTCGGCGTGCCCCGACGGGCGCCGCTGCTAGGCTGTCCGGTCGAGGTCGAGCTCGTTGTCGGACGCGTGCTCCGCGGCGGCGGGCTGCACCGGGATCTCGAACCAGAACGTCGATCCCTTGCCGTTCTCGCTCTCGACGCCGATCTGTCCGGAGTGGGCTTCCACCGCCAGCCGACAGAACGCGAGCCCCAGGCCGGTTGACGCGCGGCGCGGGCGCCCGTGCTTGTCCACTTGCCCGAACTTCTGGAAGATCCGCTCATGGTGTTCGGCGGGCACTCCGGGACCGCGGTCGGCCACCGCGATGCGCACGCAGCCATTCCGCCGCTCGACCGAGACGGTCACCAGCTCCTCCGGCGGCGAGAAGTGGATCGCGTTGCTCAGGAGATTGAGCACGACCCGGCGGATCAGCTCGGGATCGCACAAGGTTGTGGCATGCCCGTACCGGCCGCCGTTCTCGACCCGCACCCGCAGCGCCGCCGACCCCAGCTCGGTTCGGGCCTCGCGGACGACGTCCACGACCTCCGTTTCCTGGAGCGTCAGCGGCATGGCACCCGATTCGAGCCGATTCACATCGAGAATCGACGTAATCATCCCGCTCAGGACCTGCGCACTCTTGATTGCCCCGCTCACGCACTCCATGAGGTCCGGATGCAGCACCCGCTGCCCCTCGGCTTCGAGCAGCTGCAGGTCACACACGATGCCGGTCAGCGGCGAGCGCAGGTCGTGCACCAGCATGTGGACCAGGTTGTCGCGATGCTGCTCGAGCTCCTTGGTGCGCCGATACTCTCGTTCCACACGGTCGTACAGTCGCTTGGAGGCGACGGCATTGCGCACGCGGAGCTGCAGCTCCGTCGCGTCCACCGGTTTGGTGAGGAAGTCGCTCGCACCGGCTGCGATACCCGCGAGGCGGTCATCGCGGCTGCGCTGCGCCGTCACCAGAATCACCGGCACCGCCGCCGTGCGGCGGTCGGCTCGCAGGCGCCGGCACACCTCGAGGCCGTCCATCCCCGGCATCAGCACGTCGAGAAGAATGGCGTCAGGGACGTGCCGGGCGACACACTCCAACGCCTCGGTGCCGTCCGTGGCCTCGATGATCCGGTAGTGATCGCCGGCCAGCAACTCCCGCAAGAGGAAACGGTTGTCGGCGTCGTCATCGACGACGAGCACCTCGGCGTCGGACAGGATGAGATCGGCAAATCCCGTCATCATACGGCACACCTCGTCTCGGCATACGCAGGCACCTCGATGACGAAGCGGCTGCCTTCGCCCTTCACCCCGGTACTCGCGACCCGGATCCGCCCGCCGTGCAACTCGACGATGCGCCGAGTCAAGACCAGGCCGACACCCGAGCGGCGCTCGCGCCGGGCCGTGAGCGACTCGGCATGCTCGAAGTCGTCGAACAGGAACGGTTGGTCCTCCAGCGGAATGCCGGGCCCGGTATCCACGACTTCGAGGCTCACGACCTCCTCCGCATCGTCCTCGATCTGCGGAAGCGCCGCGGAGCCGACGTGCCGCGAGGCGGTGACCCGCACCGTGCCACCGGCGTCGGTGAACCGAATGGCGTTGTCGACGAGGTTGGCGAGGGCCTGGTGGATCAGCTCGGGGTCACAGCGCATCATGCCGGGATCTTCAGTGAGCGCCGACAGCTCCACGCCATGCGCGGCGGCCGCCGAGGCATACTCCGCGACCACGCTCCGGACCAGCGATGCGGCGTCCACGGCCTGCGGTTCGGGCGCCGTGTCGCCGGCATGGATGCGGGCGAGGTCAAGGAGGTTGTTGACGAGCCCCAGCTGCCGCTGGCCGGCGTCGACGATGCGCTCCACGAATCTGCGCTGACGGTCGGTGAGCGGTCCGCATTGCTCCTGCTGCAGGACTTCCGAGAATCCGAGAATGGCGTTGAGCGGTGTTCGCAAGGTGTGTCCCATGCTTACCAGGAACCGACTTCGCGCGACCGCGCCGCCCGCCGCCGCGCCGCGAAGCCGATCCAGCTCCCGCTCCAGCTGTCGGCGCGCTTCCCTTTCAGCCTCGAGGGCCTCCGTGAGGCGTGCGATTCCAATCATCTCCATCGCTCCTCCAGTCGTTCAGGCCGCGGGGGCGACTCATGGATCGGCCGCCTGGGGCACCAGTCTGAACAGCAGCCGACGTGCCACCGCCGCCTCCGCGTGCTGTGGTCGTAACATATTCTCACGTATAACCTTAGCGGTAAGCCTGGGGTCCCGGCGAGGCGCCGAGGTAGCTGTGGTTCCGAATTCGGAACGGAAGGGGTAACGGCTGCCGTGGTCGCGGGGCCACTATTGGTCCGTCTCCTCGATGACGTGCGAGACGGCGAGCAGTTGTGCGGTGAAGTCCGAGCCCTCGTCCCTCGAGGCTGGGAGATTGATGAGGATTCTGGTCCGTCGCGCCTGCTCGTCCACGCCCAAGGCAACGCCGGAGCGGACAAAGCTCACGACGCCGGTGACGGTGAGCACGCGCTCCGCTCGGGTGACCTGGGTGATGTGCCCCAGGTTGACCGCGCGGAGCGGAGTCACGTACAGCACGTCTACGCGGTGGCGTCGGATGGCGGTGCGCAGGTCGGCCGTATCGGCCAGGGCGATCGGCACGCCGCGGAGCTCGACGTGCTCGGACACGGCGTGGCCGTTGCGGTCGATCCACGCCATCACTTCGTCTTTGGCCACCGCGGAAGCGCGCACGTCCGGCTGGTACACGATGCCCATGACGAGCGTGCTTTCAGCGCGTTGGGGCAGGCTGCGGTCGTAGGACAGTGCTCTGGCGAAGACAGTCAGCTGCAGGTTGACCGGCACGGCCATGTCCTGTGCCGTGGCCACCGTCGGCGCCCCGAGCAGTGCGGTCACCGTGAGGAAAGCTCGCGTCAGTCCCCCCACCGCGAGACGCACCGCGCCCATCAGGCCACGCGGGGCGCTCCCGCTGGCGTCGTGTCGTGGCGCGTGCCGTGACATCTCGCTTTCCACCTGGATCGGCGTCGGTACGCGTTAGAAGTGCACGGTCGCGGTGAACCGGACGTGCCGCCCGTCCTGGGTGATCCCGGGTTGAACGTGCTCGAAACCGCCCGGCGTCTGGTACGACGTATTGAGCAGGTTGCGGACGGTCAGCGAGGCCTTCACCCGCTCGTGCAGCGCCGTCGCCGAAATGGTGGCGTGCACCAGGAAGAACGGGTCGAGCATGGTGTCCTGAACCGTACGGCGCTCATGGTCGTAGCTCGCGTTGACCGCGACCGTCAACCCCCGCGGGAGGGTCTGATAGGCGCCGGCGCGGACGAGGTGCTGCGGGGAATTCGTGAGGATCTCCTCGGACCCCTGGGGGCGGGCTCTCTGAAACGTGTAGCTCGCGTACCCGCCGAACCCAGAGCCAAGCCTGACCTGCACCTCACCCTCCGCACCAGTGGCGCGGACCCGTGAGATGTTCTGGTAGTAGCCCAGATCGTCGTCGGGATCGACGGTCTCGTCGATCAGGTTCGTCATCACATAGTCGAACACCCCCGCGGTGACCCAGATACTGCTGGAGATCCGCTGCTCCCAGATAGCTTCCACCGTACGGACCTTCTCCGGTTGAAGCGCGGGGTTGGTCTTCCACCAGTCCACCTCTTCGTAGTAGCGCTCCCACCGGGTCGGGGCGCGGAAGGCGCTGCCGTAGAGCAGCTTGGCGGTCGTGCGATCGGTCGGGTGAACCACGACGGCGGCCCGAGGCGACACGGCCGATCCGACGTCGGAATACGAGTCGTACCGCAGTCCGACGGTGAGCGCGACCCGCGGCGTCGTCTGCCATTCATTCTGGACGTAGAAGGAATGGTTACTGAAAG
>CAYGCN010000010.1:0-9456 GCA_964348385.1 uncultured Gemmatimonadaceae bacterium | reverse complement strand
GATCCTCGTTGAAGTAGGCGCTGACGTCGTCCCACGAGCGATACTCGGCCTGAGTGGTCCTGCGATACTCGGCGCCAAACTGGAGACGGTTGGTGGCGATCGGATCCCAGCGGAGCTGGGTTTCGCCGCCAAACCACCGCGCATCGGTTCCGTCCACCCACACGCCTTCCGGCTGCTCGTACGGATAGAATCCGTCGTAGCTGTACCAGTCGTAGTACCCGCGCACCATCAGGTTCGTCCGGGGACCCAGACCCTGGGCCCACCGCAGGTCGGCGAACATACGCTCGTCGAGGGTCCAGGAGGAGTCCACGTTGAACATGGTCTCCCAGGCACCCGTGGGAACGCCTTTCTTTCGGGAGGTCTGCAGCAGAGAGAGCGTGAAGCCACGAAAACGGGCCGCGGCCATCAGGCCATGGCCGCGATCCCAATCGCGCCCCACGGCGACGCCACGGTTGGTGCTCGGATGGTCGAATTCCGCAAAATACAGATCCCGGCCGGCCGCCTCCATCCCGGTCGCCATCACGGAAATCTCCGGTCCCGAAGGAAATGCGTGCACGAAGGTGGCCGTGCCGCTGCGCAGTCCGAAGCTCCCGACGTCGGCGGTGAGCTCCAGGCCGTGAGAGGACGACGACGACTTCGTGATCACGTTGACCACGGCGAGCATGGCCCCGCTGCCGTGCAATGCGGAGCCCGGCCCGCGCACGACCTCGATGCGGTCGACCATCTCGAGGCTGATACCGAGCGCGGTCTCGACGAACGCCGAGTTGTAGAAGTTCTCGTTCAGCACGTGGCCATCGAGCATGAGCAGAAGGCGGTTGTTGTAGTCCGTCGGCCTGCTGAACCCGCGGGTACCGAGATAGAAGTAGTTGCGGTCGTAGCTGCCATAGAACCCGCGCAATTGCGTGAGGACGTCCGCGACCGTGCGGTGTCCGTAGCGGAGGAACTGATCGCTGGTGATGATGCTCACCGCGGCGGGCGCATTCGGCGTGAACTGCTCATACTTCGCGGCGGCGTTGACCGGAATGCTGAGCAGCGAGTCCAGCGATGATAGCGCGTGCTCCGGTGGCGATTCCTGGGCGTGGATGGGAGTGCCCGCAAGGAGCGTGATCCCTATGCCCAGTGCGGTGGCGATGAAGAGGTGTCGAGCCAGCATCGTACGCTCTCCTTGTGACGCTGCACGCGGCGGTGTCGTATCGGTCATCGTTTGCGTCCCGGCGGGCCTCATGCTCGAGCCCGCATCATGGCGGTGAATTCCGCAACGATATGTGGATCGCGCCAACCCCGGTCGGTCTCGACGGCGAGGATGTTCAGTGCTTCACTCGGTGTCAGCGCCGGTTTATAGGGCCGTTGGGTCGTCAATGCGTCGTAGATGTCGATTACCTGGAGCACGCGCGCCGGCAGGGGGATGGCTTCCCCCATGAGGCCGTCGGGATATCCCGAGCCGTCAAGCCGCTCGTGATGGTGACGGATGATCGGGAGGACCTGACGGAAGGCCCGGATGGGGCTACAGATGTGCTCGCCGATCGCCGGATGTTCCCGCATGACGGCCCACTCGTCAGTCGTGAGCGGACCGTTCTTGAGCAGGATTGCATCCGGCACCGCGATCTTGCCGATGTCGTGGAGCTGGCCGGCGCGCCGGAGCGCGGTCCGCTCGTCGTGTGGCAGTCCCAACCGAGTTCCCAACTCAGCCGCACGGGCCGACAACCGCTCGCAGTGGCCGTCCGTGCATGGGTCCCGACCTTCCACACTGCGGGCCAGCGCCAAGAGGACCGATTCGGCGGGTTCGAGCTCGGTGAGGTAGCGCCGCATTCGGAGCAAAGCGCGCACCCGCGCGATCAGCTCGGGGGTCGAGAACGGTTTGGTGAAGAACTCGTCCGCCCCCGCATCGATCCCGCGCATACGGCATTCCACCGTATCGGTCGCCGACATGAGCACCACCGGTGTGAGCGGGCCGGCCGGATCCTGTTTCAAGCGCTCGCACAGCTCGATGCCGTCCTGATCCGGCAACCCCACGTCGACCAGGACCAGGTCCGGCTCGTCTCGTTGGAATACATCGAATCCCTGCTCGGCGCTCGCCACCACGGTGACATGGAACTTCTGAGAGCGGAGCAGGCGTTCCACGGATGCAGCGACGATGCTGTCGTCTTCCACGACGAGGGCTTTCGGACGGACACCTGTGGCGCCAATCGGGTCCGAGCGGAGTGCGGCAGACGTCCAGGTCATGATGCGCAACTCATTCCGACGCGTGCCACCCACTTGGCGAGACTGCGCTCGAGGGTGCTCAACTTCACCGGCTTGGGGATGAAGTCATCCATCCCCGCCGCCAGGCACCTGTTCCGGTCGGCAGGGCGCACATTGGCGGTCATGGCGATGATGGGGACGTGGCGGCCGGCCGCGTGGCGCCGACGGAGTTCACCCGTCGCCGCGTAGCCATCCATGACGGGCATCTCGCAGTCCATGAGAATCACCGCGTGCCGCTCGGGATCGTACGCCTCGAGCGCATCGCGACCGTTGGCGCTGATCTCGCAGCGGTAGCCCAGGAGCGAGAGCATCTCCGTCGCCACTTCCTGATTCGTTTCGTTGTCCTCGACCAGGAGCACGCACGCTCCCCGGCCTGCGGACGGCCTGGTCGGGGCTGGCGCCCTTGGAGTTCCGGCAGCGTCGCCGTCGGGCGTGATCCCTTGCAGGGTCGCCACCACCTCGGCCAAGGCGGCCTCTGTCACGGGCTTCATAAGGGTCACCACCCGTTCATTCAGATCTGGGAGCGGTTCGTCACCGGCCGGGGAGTAGAGCAGCACGATCCCCGTCTCCGCGAGGCTTGGATCGTGGGAGACGATGTTCGCCAGGGCCGCCCCGGGCATGTCCGGTAGCGAGCTGTCGACGAGAAGGACGTCGTACGGATCGCCCAGCCCCTGCCGCCGATGCATGACGGTGATCGCGTCTTCTCCCGTCGCCACGGTCCGATGACGGGCGCCGAGCCCGATGGAGAGGGCGCCGAGCGTCGTTCGTTGGTGCGCGGGACCGCCGACCGTCAGGATGAGGGTGTCCTCGAGGGGGTTCCGCGGCGCGGTGGCCGGAACATCGGACGCGAGCGGCAACTCGAGCTGGAACCAGAAGGTCGAGCCCACGCCGACTTGGCTCTCGAGTCCGATCCTCCCGTCCATGAGCTCGACGAGATGTTTGCAGATGGCCAGACCCAGGCCCGTGCCGCCAACCCGCCGGGTCGTCGACGCGTCGGCCTGGGTGAATTTCTCGAAGATGCGGGATCGCTGTTCAGGCGGGATCCCGCACCCGGTATCCTGTACCGAGAAGACGAACTGCCCGCGGTCCGCCGACGTGACGTCGGCGATGACCGTGATGAGCACGTGCCCCTCGTCGGTGAACTTGACGGCGTTCGTCACGAAGTTGATCAGGAGCTGCCGCAGGCGAACGGGGTCGGCAATCACGGTCTTGGGCGCGTCCGATGCGTACCGCGCGACCAGCTCGATGCCCTTGGCGTCCGCCCGGGGCGCCAGGAGCTCGAGCACGTCGCGGATACAGTGGTCGAGGTCCATGGGGACCGGATCGATCGCGAGCTTGCCGGCTTCGATCTTGGAGAAGTCCAGAATGTCGTCCAGGATTTGCAGCATGGACTCGCCGGAGCGGATGAGACCGTCGAGGTAGCGGTGCTGAACCGACGACAGCTTGGTCTGTTTGAGCAGCGTCGCCATGCCGAGGACGCCGTTCATCGGGGTTCGCACCTCGTGGCTCATGTTGGCCACGAACTCCGACTTCGTGCGCGACATCGCCTCGGCGGCTTCCCGGTGTGTGATCTCCTGCTCGAGCCGCTGGGTGTTGAGCTCGATGGTATCCAGCATCACGTTGAACGCTGAGGCGAGTTCGGCGACCTCCCCGCCGGCCGCCCGTGGCGCCCGCTCGTCCAGGTGGCCAAGCGCGATGCGCCGCACAACGGCGGTGACCCGCGTGAGATCCCGCGTGGCGACTGCTCCGAGCAAGAGGGCGAAGACCACGCCGGCGAGAACGGTCAAGACAGCGATGAACGCGACGTCGCCCTGGCTCTCGGCGATCGCCGCCTGCAGCTGCGAAGTGGAGAAACCGACGTGCAGCACACCGACCGGCCGGCCTCCCGCCACGATCGTCGCCCTGACGCAATACACGCTCCCGTCCGCGGAGAGCCGTCCCCCGACAAAGGGCTCCTGATATCCATGGCGCGCGGCCTCGGCCGCTTGGTGCGCGGTGAACATCCTTCCCGCGGAGTCCTCGACGACGACGTAGCGAAGATCGGGATCTGCCTTGAGCCCGCGCAGGGCGTCGTCCCCGGCGACCGCGTCGCCGAAGTGCAGGGAGGGTGCCAGGGAGTACGCAGCCAAATCCGCCATGGCCCGTGCCCTCATGGCCAGCCCCTGGACGGCATGGTGCTCGAGCTTCGTTGGGAAATAGGCGTACATGAACAAGGAGAGCGCCGTGATCGTGGCCGCGACGCCCACCGCGATGCGGACCCAGAGTGGACAGCGGTACGCGAGCGCACGAACGACGCCTACTGCACGCCTTACAGTCATCCGGCCATTGCCTTGGCGCATATGCCTCGCGTTACGATGGCGCCCCCTGCTCCCGAGATCTGTGAGTCCGGTCGCACCCCGGGAGCGAGGCACGGCGGACGCAGCGATGGGTGGCATGCGCCATGCCGCCGGGGCTCCCGCCGTCATCGTGAACTAAGTAATTGCAGAATTAGAGGTTACGGTCGTTGCCCGGCAGGGCTGTGACGGCGGGCGGCGTTCCGATGTTCCATTTTCGTAACGGCGTGCGTAACGAAAGTGCAACCGCAAGAGTTGCCGGTAGTTGGCCTGGAGTTCGTGCGGGCAGCGCAGATTCGCGTGGCACCCTGGCGGCGCCTCCGCGGAAGCCGAATGAGCAGGATTCGCCGGTCTCGACCGTCGGAGAGGAGTCGACGGCTTTGGCCCCGGCCATCGCTACTTGTTGCGGTTCGCGCTGTCGACGTCCCGCGCGCAGGTGACCCGTCTTCCTTCGTAGCTCACCAGCGCGCTCGCGCCGCCCGCGCCGAACACGTGACCACTCGCCGCCAACCGCCCCTCAGACACGGTGCCGAACAGCCAGGTTCTCTGCCGCCCCTCGCCCCACTCGATGCGGACGGAATCCGCCGTCACGGATGTCCAGCGACCGCGCATGGGGGATCCGAGCACGACGACGAGGCCGTCGGCCGTGACGGCAAGCTCGAAAGCGGACGGTACGACGGCGGTATCCGGGGGTAGGTGGAGCGGGTCGTGGAACGTGCGCGTCAGCGACCAACACGTGGTCGGCACCTCGCCGGACTGCGGGGGCTGCTGCACGGCGCGCGAGCCGCAGGCCGTTCCCCATAGCGGGATCAGTGCGGCGATGGCGACGCCCCGGAGGGCCATCGCCATGAGCGGTGCGCGGAGGGTCACCGCGTTCCCCACCACGCCGCGATCGCGATGGCGAGGAACACGGGCCACGCAAAGTGTCGCCCCCGCGAAACGGCGAAGGTGATCACCGCGGTGATGAGGAAGGTGCCCGCAATCGCCGCGCCGAGGTGAGAACGAGTGGGTACACCGGGTGCCAGGAGCAGCAGCACGGCGGCGAAGCCCCACCAGGCCACGGTCGAGAGATGCCACGCGAAGCGCAGCGTCCGCTTGGTGAACGCGTCGCTGCCGAACAAGTGCGGCAGATCGGCGCGCCGAAACAGGCGTGTCAAGATGTAGCGCTCACCGAGATACGAATGGGCTGCCCCAACGAGGACGGCCAGCGTTGCGCCTGCGGCGAGGATGACGCTCACGCCGGGGACTCCGAGTGGCCGCGCGTGGCCATCGCCGCTACCCAGGTCACCACGGCCAGGGCGATGAGGATCGCCGTCGGCGGGACGAAGCCGAGGTAGACGATCTGGAGACCCGCGGCGATCGCGGGCATGAAGCCCGCCGCGGTCAGCACCGGGCTCGACGCGGCACTGCGCCACCACGAGACGACCAGCACGATCACACCGATCACGACGAGATCCGCCGAGAACGCCACCCACAGCATCGGGACGAGTGCGTGCAGATCTTCGGGTCCTTGGCGCGCGACGCTGGTCACGGCCGCGTAGCCGGTCCCATGGAGGCCGGCGGTCGCCAGGAAGCCCACGGCGCTGGCCGTGCCGAGGATAGATCCGAGACGCATGCGGGACGCCACGGACGTCGTCATCACAGATCCTTACGAAAGCACCGGATGAGTCCCACGTCGTTGAACCCGGCCGCTCGGTGGGCGGCATGGCTCACGTCGTTGTCCCACTCCGCGTCCGAGGCGAACTCCGTGCACCCCTGCGCCCGGCCCCAGTCCTCGGCCGCCATCACCAGGGTTCGGCCGATTCCACGACGCCGCATGTCGGGATCCACGTACCATCCCTCCAGATACGCCACGTTCGTGGTGCGACATCCCGCAGCGTACGGCCGGATGGACAGCTCTGCGAAGCCGACCAAGTTCCCCTCGTCACCCTCGGCCACGAGCACCGCGAGCGGCTCGGGCGCCCGACCAACGAGGAACCGCGCGATCTCCTCACGATGTTCCGGCTCGGACCCGTCCGGCCAGAGTGCGACGCGCATGCGCAGCCACGCCTCGGCGTCGGCCGGCGCTACGTCGCGGATAGTCGGGCCCACACGCTACAGCTCGCAATCCGAGCCCGGCCCCGACACGCGATTGCAGTGATTCAGGTAGCTGAGACGCGAGAACTGGAACACGTCCCATGCGTCCCGATGATCCCCGCGTTGGTTCACGAACGCGTACGCGATCGGGCACTCGGTTTCGGCGATGGCCGCGTAGATGGCGGTCACGGCACGCAAATTCCCGGGATCCGGAATCCGAAACAGCATCAGCTCCAGGTTGCCCGCTTTCCCGAACCAGCGAACCGCGTCTTCGTCAACCTCCTGCCGGCAGTCGTACTCCTGGGCCTTGTCGGCGAGGCAGGCGACGTAGTCCTCGTGCGGGAATTGGACGATCTCGGCCCACTCGTTCTGCTGGGGCCGGTCCAGGGGGTAGAACATTCGATAGAGATCGGGTCGCATGGGCTGTTCTCCAGCCAGGCACGTCACAATCATTTCCCTTCGTCGGCCGGAGCGCCAGCCTTTCCCTGGACCGAACTGTCACGAAGGGTGGAACCCGAGCACGGCGGGCGGTGTTCTCTTCCGGGTACCGAGCACTTGTCGATGGAGCCGTCATGTCGATCCGACCGGTCAAACGCATCATCGAAGCCACCCCCACCATCGAGGGCGCCGGTGTCAAGCTGCGCCGCGCGTTCGGATTCGGGGAGACGGGCGAGTTCGATCCATTCCTCCTGTTCGACGATTTCCGCAACGAGCGGCCGGACGACTACCACGCCGGGTTCCCGTGGCATCCCCACCGCGGCATCGAGACCATCACGTACGTGCTCGCCGGCACCGTGGATCACGGGGACAGCCTCGGCAACAGCGGCACGCTGGGCGCCGGTGACGTGCAATGGATGACGGCGGGGAGCGGGATCCTGCATCAGGAGATGCCCAAGGGCGATCCGCAGGGGAAGATGCACGGCTTCCAGCTGTGGGCGAACCTGCCATCGTCGCTCAAGATGACCGCCCCGCGCTACCAGGACGTCTCGTCGCGCGACATTCCCGAGATCGTCGATGACGACGGCACGCGGGTGCGGGTGGTGTGCGGCACGTTCTGGGGGAAGACCGGTCCGGTGGACGGCATCGCCGCCGACCCGCGGTACCTGGACGTGTGGATCCCGCCGCTCACGCGGAAGACGTTGCCGGTCGAAACGTCACGCCACGCATTTGCCTACGTGTTCGAAGGCTCGGGGAGCTTCCACGACGCCTCGGCCCCGTTCGGTGTGCTGACGGAGCAGGGCGGGCCGGATGAGGTGCTGGTGCGCGAGCAGACCGGCAACCGCTCCTTGGTCCTGTTCGACCGCGGCGACGAGGTGACCGTTGAGGCCAGCGAGGAAGGGATTCGATTCCTGCTGGTCTCCGGCAAGCCGATCGAAGAACCGGTTGCCTGGTACGGGCCCATCGTGATGAACACCAAGGACGAGCTGCGCACCGCGTGGGAGGAGCTGCGCGAGGGGACGTTCATCAAACATCGGTGAAGGCTGGTCCCAGCGGCGCGTCACTGCGACCCGGGCAGGAGTCGAGGGCCGTGACCCTCGACTCCGCACCAGGTCAGTCGGCTACTCCAGTGGAATTTGGCTCCCGTGGTTCGCGAGCCACTGGTCGAACGTCTGGAGCGCCGGATTCAGCGATCGCGCAAAGGCCAAATCGCGGGCAGCGCAGAAGTCCTTTTCGAAATCCCGCTTGAACTGAAACATGTTGCCGAGGTCGTCGGCACCCGGGAAACCGAAGCCGCGATAGACCTCGGGATCGACGTCGTTGTAGCGGACGTTCTTGCCAAGGGCCTTGGTGAGCGACGCGGCCATTTGCGCTCCGGTCAAGTGCTGACCCGCAATGCCCACGGTCTTGCCGATGTACTCCCGGCCCTTTTTGAAGATGCCGTACGCACACTTGCCGATGTCTTCGGCGGCGATGCCCGGGAGCTTCTTGTCGCCCATCGGCATGGTGAGCGCGATGGACCCGTCCGGTCCCTTCTTGGGGCCCAAGCCGAAGTAGATCATGTTGTCCCAGTAGAAGGACGTGAGCAGGAAGGTTGTCGGGACGCCGAGATCCGTGAAGATCTGATCGGCCTCGCCTTTGCCGTCGAAGTGGGGAACCTTGTACTTCTCCTGCAACGTCGGCATGCGCGAATCGCTGAGCGGAACCCACTTGCGCGTGTCTTCCAGCGTGGACCAGATCACGTGCTTGACGCCCGCAGCCTTGGCCGCTTCGGCCATGTTGCGCGCGTGGGCGACTTCCTTCTCCGGTGAGAAGTGTGCCCAGAAGAACGTGACGCAAAACGCGCCGTGGGCACCGGCGAACGCCTTCTTGAGGCTGGCTACGTCGTCGACGTCGGCCTTGACGACTTCGGCCCCCAGCTTCGCAAGCGCCTTTGCGCTGTCGGACTTGGGATCGCGCGTCAGCGCCCGCGCCGTGAAGTCCCCGCCTCTGTCCGCCATGATGGCCCGTACCAGTCCACCTCCCTGTGCGCCGGTTGCTCCGACCACCGCGATGATCTTCTTCCCTGCCATGTGCATCCTCCTTGGGTGTGAATGCGGCGCCGCGGCGCCGTTTGAAATCCTTTGCCGATTTCCCGGAGTCAAATCGTCGACGTCCAGGGATTCCCCTCGCCCCGGACCATCGCTTCGAGGGCGTACTTGGGACAGATGTAGTTCTCGATGAACTCGAGCAGCGATCCCGCGCTTCCACGGAGCGCGTCCTCGACACCCTTGTCGGTGCAGCGGCCCTCGTCGTCGAACGCTCGCCGCACCCCCGCCACCGAGACGGCACCCGGCAGCACGATGGCGCCGACATGGGAACATACACC
>CAYGCN010000009.1:38141-46524 GCA_964348385.1 uncultured Gemmatimonadaceae bacterium | reverse complement strand
GCCTCGACGGTGTCGTGCCCTTCGTCCTGGATCTCGTACGCCTTGAGCTTGTTCAGCAACCCGATCCCGCGCCCTTCCTGATCCAGGTAGACGACGACCCCGGCCCCCTGCTCGACAATGAGCCGCATCGCCGCATGGAGCTGCGGTCCGCAGTCGCAGCGGGACGAACCGAACACGTCGCCGGTGAGGCACTTCGAGTGCATCCGCACCAGGACGTTCTCCTGGCCTTTCACCTCGCCGTACACCAACGCGACGTGTTCGTGCGCATCGACGTCGTTCTTGTACCCTATGACGCGAAACTCGCCGTGCGGGGTCGGCAGCCGGGCTTCGGCCGCCCGATGCACCAGTCGTTCGTTTTGCAACCGATACGCGACCAGTTGCGCTACCGTGACGAAGGTGAGCCCGTGCTCCAGCGCGAAGCGCTCGAGCTGCGGTCGGCGCATCATGGTGCCGTCGTCGGAGAGGACCTCGCAGATCACGCCGCTGGGCTCGAGACCGGCGAGTCGGGCGAGGTCGACGCTGGCCTCGGTGTGTCCCACGCGTTGGAGCACGCCTCCGGGCCGTGCTCGGAGCGGGAACACGTGCCCGGGCCGTCGGAGATCCGACGGCACCGTGGCGGGGTCGATGGCGACCTGGATCGTCTTGGCACGATCGGCGGCGGAAATCCCCGTCGTCACGCCGAACCGCTTGGCCGCGTCGATGCTCACCGTGAACGCCGTCTCGTGGGACTCGGAGTTCGTCTCGGTCATCTGCGGCAGGCCGAGCTCCACAGTGCGTTCCGGCGTCAGCGTGAGACAGACCAGCCCCCGGCCGAACTTCGCCATGAAGTTGACCATCTCGGGCGTGGCGTGCTGAGCCGCACCGACGAGATCGCCTTCGCTCTCCCGATCCTCGTCGTCGGCAACCAGAATGAGCTTGCCCTGCCGGATGTCTCTAATCGCCTGTTCGATCGTCCCGAACGGCATGTCGGCCTCCTATGCCTGCACCGCGCCCCGCTGCTGGAGCAACTGGCGCACGTATTTGCCAATCACATCGGCTTCCACATGCACACGATCGCCGGGCTCCAGGCAGCCGAGGGTCGTGTGGTCTCGCGTGAAGGGGATGACGGAGAGCTGCACGACGCCCGGCGCCGGTACAGCGTTCACCGTCATGCTCACGCCGTCGACCGCGATCGAGCCGTATGGCACGCTGATCTCGGCGACGTCCTCGGGGACCGCGATGTCGATCAGCAGCGCGTCCGCCGTCGGCCGCACGGCGACGACCTCGGCTACGCCGTCGACATGGCCCTGCACCAGGTGCCCGCCGAACCGGTCCCCCATCTGCATCGCCCGCTCGAGATTCACGGGCTCGCCGCGTCGGACGTCGCCCAACCGGGTTCGTCCGCGCGTGGTGACGACCGCCTCGACCGTGAAGCGGCGCGGGGCGCAGTCCACAACCGTGAGACAGACGCCGTTGACCGCGACGCTCTCACCGACGGCCAGGTCCTCGTACGGGGCGGATATGGTGATGGCAAGCCGATCACCGTCACGACGCACGGCCTCCACCGCCCCCAAGGCAGTCACGATTCCGGTAAACATAGCTCTCGATCGACCACCAATAATGTATCCGGTCCCAGGGCCTGGCGCTCAGTGACCGTCCACGCCGTCGTGTCCCCCAGAAGCGTGGCGGTGCGTCGCCCGAAGGCCGGCTGTCCCTCTCCCAACCACCGCGGTGCTTGAATCCAATACAGCCGGTCCACCAGATCCGCGTCCAACAGGGCGGTCGCCAGACCCCCCCCTCCCTCGACGAGCACCGAGGTCACTCCCTGGGCCGCCAGCCCCTCGAGGGCCCCGACGAGATCGTGCGCCACCTGCACCTCGACCGCAGTCCCCGCCAACGACGCCCGGAGGCGGTGCTCTGCGCCGGGGCGACCGATCACGACCGTCCGCACCTCGCCCGCCGTGCGGACGATCGTCAGCGTCCGCGGCACGTCGCCGTCCCGCGCAAACAGCACACGCACAGGCGCGACACGTGGCGTCACGCTACCCCGAACCGTCAAAGACGGATCGTCGACGACCGCGGTCACGCGCCCCACCGCGATGGCGTCGAACCCCGCACGAAGCCAATGGGTGTACGCGCGTGCCTCCGCACCCGAGATCCACTGCGACTTGCCGGTCCGGTCGGCCACCAGGCCGTCCAACGTCGTCGCCAGCTTCAGGGCCACGAAGGGCCGCTCCGGCCGGCGGCGAGACCACAGGAACGGGGCGTTCAGCGCCGCCGCCTCGGTGCGGCCCACACCAGCTACGACCTCCACTCCCGCGTGGCGCAGCCGAGCGGCGCCGCCCCCGGCGGTCGCGTCGGGATCGGGGAGCGCATAGACGACCCGCGCGATTCCCGCCGACACCAACGCGTCGGTGCAGGGAGGCGTCTTCCCGTGATGAGCGCACGGCTCGAGCGTGACCACACAGGTAGCCCCACGGGCATCGTCACATTGCGCCAACGCCCGGATCTCGGCATGCTCGCCGCCGAACTCGGCGTGATGGCCCTCGGCCAGCACGCCACCATCACGCAGCAGCACGGTCCCGACCAGCGGATTCGGGGACACTCGCCCCCATCCGCGCCGGGCCAGCTCCAAGGCCCGCGCCATCGCCTCGGCTTCCGTCACCGCCCCGTTACACAAGCTGGACGCCGTCACCTTCCACGACCGTCCCGACTGCCCACGTTTCGACCCCTGCCGCCGCCGCGGCGTGCCGTACCACCTCCACCCCGTCGGGCGGAACCACGGCGATCATGCCCAGCCCCATGTTGAACACCCGATACATCTCGTCAGAACTCACCCCACCCGCCTCCTGCAGCACCCGAAACAGGTCCGGCACGGGCCAGGCATCGCGCTCGATCCGAGCGGCCCGATTGGCCGGCAGGGAACGGCCGAGGTTGCCGGGGATCCCACCTCCCGTGATGTGGGCCAGGGCGCGCAGCACCGGCAGGGCGGGCTGCACGGCATTCCAGTAGCTGCGATGTACCGAGAGCAGCACCCCGCCCACTGGTGCTCCCACACCCGGCAACTCGTGGTCGACGTCGAGGCCCATCTCGTCGAACACGATGCGACGCGCGAGCGTGTACCCGTTCGTATGAAGACCACTGGACGCGTAGCCGACGAGCACGTCGCCCACGCACACGCGATCGCCATGGAGCGCCTGACCTTCCCCGACGATTCCCACGATGGTGCCCGCCAGGTCGTAGTGGCCCGAGTGGTACAGGTCTGGGAGCTGGGCGGTCTCGCCGCCCACCAGCGTCATACCGTGTGCACGGCAACCGCGTGCCACTCCGTCGACCAGCGCGGCAATGGTCTCCGTCGGCACGTCGGCATGGGCGATGTAGTCGAGAAAGGCGAGCGGGCGCGCACCGTGCACGAGGATGTCGTTGACCGAATGGTTCACCAGGTCTTCACCGACCGTGTCGTGTCGCCCGGCGCGAATGGCGACCAGCACCTTGGTGCCGACCCCGTCGGTGCTCATGACCAACGTCGGTCGATCGACGTCGTCGGGGAGACGCAGCATACCGCCGAACGCGCCGACGGCCCCGCGGGCCAGCTCCGTTCGCGTCGAGGCCACCGCCTGGACGATCCGCCGCTTCGCCCGCTCGGCGGCATCCAGGTCAACGCCGGCAGCACGGTAGCGATCCGCTGTGCTCACACGAGTTCCGTTCGTTTGACGCCGTCCATCTCCCACCATCGCGACGGGCAACCGCCTGGCGCCGGTGCGGCCGCCCTAGACCGCCGGCTCCGGATCGATGTCGAAGCGCACGAGATCGGCGAACTCCCTGACCCGTGCTGCGACCTCGGCCGGCCCGATCTCTTGGAAACGGCGAACCGAAAAGCGCTCCACCGCGAATGATCCCATGGCGGCACCGTAGACCATGGCCCGTCGCACGTTGCCAACGGACAAGTCGTCGGTGCGGGCCAGGTGCGCCATGAATCCGCCCGCGAACGAATCGCCGGCCCCGGTAGGATCGTACACTTCGTCCAACGGGTACGCCGGGATGTAGAACACGTGGTCGTTCTGCACGAGCACCGCGCCGTACACGCCCTGCTTGACGACCACCATCTCGGGTCCACGCTGCAGGATCCACTTGGCCGCGCGGTAAACGTTCCAGTCGCCCGACAGCTCCCGCACCTCCGAGTCATTCACCAACAACACGTTGATTCGCTCGAGCAGTTAGAGCAGCAACCGTCGCTTGCCGTGGATCCAGTAGTTCATCGTGTCGCACGCGACGAAGGTCGGCTCCTGAATCTGCTCCAGCACCCGCAGCTGTTGCACCGGATCGATGTTCCCCAGGAACACGTAGCGTGAGTCCCGGAACGGCTCGGGAATCTCGGGATGGAACTCGGCGAACACCCCAAGCCTCGTTTCCAGCGTCTCCCGATTCTGTAGATCGTAGGAGTATTTCCCCTTCCAGCGGAAGCTCTCGCCGTGGCGCCGCTCCACGCCCCGGAGATCGACCCCCTGCTTCGCCAGCGCTTCGAGGCTGTGGAAGGGGTAATCGTCACCGACGACCCCGACCATCTGCACGGGGTGGAGAATGCTCGCGGCATGGCTGAAGAAGACGGCGGACCCGCCCAGCGCATCTGCGGTGGCGCCAAAAGGGGTCTCAACCGAGTCGAGCGCAATGCTTCCCACCACTAAGAGAGTCATGGCAGCTACATCCGTTCCGGGGCGGTCACCCCCAACAACCCGAGGCCATTTGCCAACACGATCTGTGACGCCCGCGCCAACACCAGGCGCGCCCGCTCCACCGGGGGATCGGCGCCAAGCACACGATGATGGTGATACCATGCATTCACCGATCGTGCCACGTCTTCCAGGTACACGACGACCCGGTGCGGCTCGAGCAACTCCGCCGCCTTGGTCAGGATGCCCGGGTATCCCGCGAGCACCTTGATCAGTTCCTGCTCTGCCGGCTCGGCCAGCAGCGACAGATCGGCCACGCCGGCGTCGACGGACCCTGGATCCAGGCCCGCGACGCGGAAGATGCCCGCCATGCGAGTGTGCGCGTACTGCACGTAGTACACGGGATTCTCTTCCGACTGTTTGGTCGCGAGATCGATGTCGAACACGAACTGCGAATCGCCGCGGCGCATCAGGAAGAAGTACCGAGCCGCATCGACCCCCGTCTCTTCGAACAGATCCCGCAGGGTCACGAACTCACCCGAGCGCTTCGAGAAGCGGACTTCGGAGCCCTGCCTCATGATCTTGACCAGCTGGACGATCACCGCGTGAAAGAAGCCCTCGGGGGCGCCGAGTGCGGTGAGGGCGGCCTGCATCCGCGGCACGTAGCCGTGATGGTCGGCACCCCACACGTCGATGGCCCGGTCGAAGCCGCGTTGACGCTTGTCACGGTGATACGCGATGTCCGGCAGGAAGTACGTGTAGCTCCCATCGCCCTTGCGGAGCACGCGGTCCTTGGTGTCACCGAACGCGCTCGTCTGGAGCCAGAGCGCACCGTCGTGCTCGTACAGGAGCCTTCGACGCTCGAGCTCTGACAGCGTGTCCTGGAGGGCCTCTACCTGGTAGAGCCGACTCTCTCGAAACACGACATCGAACCGGACGCCGAAGTCGGCGAGATCACGATCCTGCTCGTCCCGTTGGCTCCGGATCGCCACCTCTCGGCAGCGGCGTATCCCTTCGTCTGCCGGTAGATCGGCGAACCCCTCCCCCTCGGACGCCAGGAGCCGGCGCGCCAGCTCCTCGAGGTACGCACCGTGGTAGCCGCCATCCGGGATCTCCTCGGGCCGGCCGACCGCTTGCTGGACCCGTGCCCAGAGGGACAAGGCCAATCGGTCGATCTGCAACCCGGCATCGTTGACGTAGAACTCGCGGCAGACCTCGTGGCCCGTGGCTTCGAGCAGCGAGGCGATGGCATCACCCAGGGCCGCGCCGCGGCCGTGACCGACGTGGAGCGGACCCGTGGGATTGGCCGACACGAACTCGACGTTGACCTTCCGCCCCCCGCCGACGTCGGATCGCCCGAACCGGTCGCCCTCCGCGAGGATCCGGGCCAGCACCGTCGCGAGCGCCGAGTCGGCGAGCCAGAAATTGATGAATCCGGGACCGGCGATCTCCATCCGGTCCACCAAGCCGGGGAGCGGGGCGAGTTGGGCCACGATCGTCTCGGCTATCTCACGCGGCTTGCGTCGGAGGGGACGCGCCAATTGCATCGCCAGGTTGGTCGAGAGATCCCCGTGCGAGGCCTCGCGCGGCCGCTCGAGCTGGATCTCCGTGTCGGGGTGTCCCAGACCCGCCGCCACCCGACCCAGCGCGTCACGGAGCCGGTCGGCTCCGGCAATCAGGAGTCCGCCCCCGTGTTCTTGCCAGGCGGCGTGGACTCGGGAGCGCGCTCGGGCTTCTTCTTGTCCTTCTTCTCGGCGCCTTCGCCGGATGCGTCCGCTCCTGCCCGCTTGTAGTCCGTCACGTAGAACCCCGACCCCTTGAATACGAGCCCGGCACCTCCCGTAATCACCCGCTCACCCCGCGTCCCACACTTCGGGCACTTCGCGCGGGTATCGTCGGTGATTTTCTGCAGCTTCTCGTATGTGTGGCCGCATTGCGGGCAACTGTACGTGTACGTCGGCATGGGTTCGAACTCGGTAACTCAATGCGAAAGGCGAACTTAGCCGCCCAGCGGGTCGCGGTCAAGCCGATGGTCGAAACGTCCCCCACACCTGGCGCAGCGCGCCAGCGATCTCACCGACCGTGGCTCGGGCCCGTGCGGCTTCCACGATCGCGGGCATGAGCGACCCGGTCCCAGAGGCGGCCTCGCCGACGGCCCGGAGCGCGGTCGCATGCCTGGTGGGGTCCCGCGACGACCGCGCCTGGGCCACCCGCGTCAACTGCTCTCGGGCGAGCGCCGTGTAATCGGGTTCCTCGAGTTCGGGCGCCGGTTCGTCGTCCACATAGTCGTTCACGCCGACCACCACCAGGTCCTGGCGTTCCAGGCTGCGCTGGTACTGGTACGCCGACCGGGCGATAGCGTCCTGCAGGAATCCGCTCTCGATAGCGCGTGCCGCCCCTCCCAGGTCGGCGATCTCGTCCAGGAGCGCACGCGCCTCCGCCTCGAGCGCATCGGTCAGACTCTCGACGTAGTACGATCCACCCAATGGATCCACGGTCGCCGTCGGTCCCGATTCGTGGGCGAGAATCTGTTGTGTGCGCAGCGCCAGCCGGGCGGCGTCGGCGCTGGGAAGCGACAGGGCCTCGTCGTAGCTGTTCGTGTGGAGCGATTGGGTACCGCCGAGAATCGCCGCCAGCGCCTGCACGGTGACCCGCACGACGTTGTTCAGCGGCTGCTGGGCGGTGAGCGTGGAGCCGCCCGTTTGCGTGTGGAACCGGAGGTGGCAACTGCGATCACTCGCGCCGTAGCGCTCACGCATGAGTCGCGCCCACAGTCGACGCGCCGCACGGAATTTGGCCACCTCCTCGAACAGATCGTTGTGCGCCGCAAAGAAGAACGAGACCTTCGGAGCGACATCCTCGATCTCCAGTCCCGCCGCCACTGCGCGATCCAGATACTCCAGCGCGTTGGCAAACGTGAACCCGACTTCCTGAACAGCCGTGGCACCGGCCTCCCGCATGTGGTAGCCGCTGATGGAGATCGGGTTGAAACGCATGCCCGACGCGGTGACGAACCGGAACACGTCCGTCACGAGCCGCAACGATGGCTCCACCGGAAAGATGTACGTGCCCCGAGCGACGTACTCCTTCAGCACGTCGTTCTGCACGGTACCGCGCAGCCGGGCCCGCTCGACGCCCCGCTCTTCCGCCACGACGACGTACATAGCGAGTAACACGCTTGCCGTGGCGTTGATGGTCATCGACGTGGACACCCGATCGAGGGGAATGCCGTCGAACACCACGGCCAGGTCGTCCACGGTATCGACGGCGACGCCCGCCCGTCCCACCTCACCGGAGGCCATGGGATCGTCCGAATCGTACCCCATCTGCGTCGGAAGGTCGAAGGCGACCGAGAGCCCCGTCTGACCCGCGTCCAGCAACTCGCGAAAGCGCCGATTAGTCTCCGTCGCGGTTCCGAAGCCGGCGTACTGGCGCATGGTCCACAGCCGGCCGCGGTACATGGACGGGTGGATGCCTCGAGTGAAAGGGAACGCGCCGGGACGTTCAGTCATGCGATCGGCGGACCCGGGACCGTAGGCCTCCTCGATCGGGAGCCCTGCGGGAGAGCGGCGCTCGTCGCTCACGTCACGGGAGCCGCGTCCACCTCGGCGACGGTCTGCATCACGAAGTCCACGTCGGCGGCGCTCCCGATGATCAGCGGGGTCCGCTGGTGCAGCTGTTCCGGCTCGATGTCGAGAATCCGGTGGACGCCGTCGGTTGCCTTCCCACCCGCC
>CAYGCN010000009.1:0-38045 GCA_964348385.1 uncultured Gemmatimonadaceae bacterium | reverse complement strand
TCGTACTGAAGGCGCAGCTTCCCCTTCGGAGCCTTGGAGTCCGCCGGGTACATGAAGACCCCACCGGCCAGCAGGTTGCGATGGAAATCCGCGACGAGGGAACCGATGTACCGAGCGTTCTTCCGCTGCTCCGGATCCTCCACCCCCTTGAACATCTGCACGACGCGACGGTACCCTGCCGTCCACCGTTGGTAGTAGCTCTCGTTCACGGAGTAGAACCTGCCCACGGGAGGCGTCTCGATGTTGTGGTTGAGGAGACGGAATTCACCGATGGTCGGATCGAGCGTGAACAAGTGCACCCCGTGTCCCACCGAGTACACGAGCACGGTGCTCGAACCGTAGATGACGTAGCCGGCGGCGATCTGGCGGTGGCCCGCCTGCATACAATCCGCCATCGTTCCGGGTCCGTTGCCTTTCGTGACCCGCTTGTGAATCGAGAAGATGGTACCGATGGAAACGTTCACGTCGATGTTCGACGAGCCGTCCAAAGGATCGTAGAGGAGTACATACTTGCCCGGGTTCCGCTCCTTGGGAACGGGTACCGGATCACCTTCTTCCTCCGACGCCATCACGCACACGCGTCCCGTGAAGCCGATGGCCTGCTTGACCGTCTCGTTGGCGATAACATCGAGCTTCTGCTGCTCTTCGCCCTGCACGTTTCGCGCGCCGAAGGCACCGAGCACGTCCACCAAGCCGGCCCGTCGCACATACCCGGAGATCACCTTCGACGCGAGTGCGATGTCGTAGAGCAGATTAGTGAGGTCGCCGGTGGCCTCGGGGTGCATCCGCTCTTGCTCGAGGATGAACCGCTCGATCGTAACCAGTGTCGAATCCGGCACAGCACGCTCCCTGCGAGAGACGAGGGTCGCCCCCCGGTGACCCAAAGATAGCGTCCGTCGGTGCGGATGGTCACTGTGCCGTGTCGATCGGTACGCCACGTCTCGATCCGTCGATCGTCAAGCCGTTGCAGGACGGACGGAGCAGGATGCCCGTACCGATTGGGACCGACACTGATCACGGCGATAAGCGGGTCGACCCGGTCCAGCCAGGCATCCGACGTCCCGCCGCCAGAGCCGTGATGCCCCACCTTCAGCACCTCGACGGGTGCAACAGAAGGGAGCAAGTCCCGTTCCACGATCGTACCGGCATCGCCCATCAGCAGAGCGTCGAAGCAGCCGTAGCGCAGGTGCAGGACCAGGGAGTTCTCGTTTGCGGCGAGCTGCTCCGCCACCCAAGCCTCACGCGGGTGGAGGACGGCGACGGTGACCGAATCGATCGTCACCGTGTCGCCGGCGCGACCGACCCGCCATGGCACGCCGAGCCGTTGCACTGCGGCCAGATAGTCCAAGTACAGTGCCGTGGCGACAGGCTGCCCCGCCTCCACGACCATGTCCGCGGCAAGCGTCGTCAGCACCGACGGAATGCCCCCCAGATGATCCGCGTCCCCGTGGCTCACGATCACTGCCGCCAATCGATCCGCACGCCGGCTCCGGAGAAACGGGAGCACCACGCGTCGGGCGGCGTCGCCCGCCCTTCCCCGCGGCCCGCCGTCGACCAGCAACCACCTGCCACGCGGCGTACGCACCGCGATGGCATCACCCTGCCCCACATCGAGCACGTGGATCGCGAGGACTGGTGCACGATCACGCGCGACCCACGAGAGCACCGCGATCGGCACCCACACGGCTACGGCGGCGATGGCCAGCGTCCCCTTGGCTCTTCGCCACCGCGAATAGCCGCGCCGCGTGAGCACGACCGCCATGAGTAACACCACGCACCACGGCATCGCGAAGCCGACCCCGGGAGTGCCGGTGACCGATCCGAACGGTATTCCGCTGGCGAGGCCGGCGACCCGCTCGAGGCCCGCCAGCAGCAGCCCCGCAGAGCCGGCCATGACCTGACCGACGCCGAGGCTCATGAGGATCGCCGGAACGGCGATGCTTGCGATCGGAATGGCGGCGAGATTGGCCACGACACCGATCGGCGCGACGGCGCCGAAGCTCCAGGCCGTGATCGGTGCCGTGCACAGCGTGGCCCCGACGGATGACGCCACCAGAGCGCTCCCCCAACCCCGATAGCCCCACCGCACGGCGATTGCCCGACCCCACGCCGTTCCGGCCACGGCCGCGACCGAGAGCCATGCCCCGACGGCCGTGACCACCCCGGGCTCGATGTGCAGCAGAATCAGGACAGCCACCGCGAGGACTGCCGAGGGTGACGGATGCCGCTGACGCAGCCTGGCGCTGGCATGGAGGGCCACGAACGCGGCCGCCCTGGTGGCCGGCGCCGGAAAGCCGAGGAGCGACACGTAGAACCAGGTGACCGTGGCAGCGATCACCCAGCGCTGCCTCCCCACCCCGAGCCAACGGAGCAGGATCAGCACCCAGCCGGCGATCACGCCCACGTGCAGGCCCGAGATGGCCAGCAGATGGGCCAGGCCGGCCCGGGCGAAGCGGTCTCGCAGATCGCGTGGCAGATCGTCCCGCCGGCCGAGCACGAGCGCCTCGACGAGGCCCGCGCGTGGACCGTACAGTGCATCGACCCGCGAGGCGATTCGTCGTCGGATTCGGTACCGGCGTCCACCTCCGCGCGCGAGCACGCGGGCATGCGTGACGCGGACGACACCGCCCGGGTACGCCGTGCCCACCGCCAGCAGAACTGCGCCTGCCGGCACGGCATCGCCGACACGAAGGCGCACCTGGCCGTCGCATTGCTGGGGCGCGTGGAGGATGGTACCCGTCGTGGTGCCACGCCGGCTCGGTGCGTCGTGGACTCGCACCATCATCGACGTGGGACCCGGTAGCCATCGAGCCCGACACGTGCCGGCTTCGCGACGCGCGCGGGTCATACCCGTGAGGAGGCCGACGAGGAGGGCAAGCAGGAGCGTGCCCCACCACGGTCGGGCCCAGGAGGTAACGGCAATCATGGCCGCCACGGCCCAACACGCCGGCCACGCGTCCGGAAGGAGGAGAGCGAGCAGGACGCCGGCGGCGAGCGCGACAGCGAGTCGCGCTATGGGAGGCATCGACGGCGGACAACAGGTTGGGCGGCGCGGGCCCGGCAGTGAGAGTCGGCCGGGGCCTGACGGTGATGAAGAGTGCTAGGCGATAACGGGGAGCCCAGCGACGGGAGCCGTGGGCATGCCGGCGAAGGTCGCGCCGGACGTTCCCACGAGCCGGACGGTGCGATAGCTCCCGATCCACGTTTCCGGACCGTCCACCAACACGATCTTGTTGGCGCGGGTTCGCGTCTGCAGCCGCTCGCCGCGGCGTGCCACCTTCTCGACCAGCACCTCATGGGTGCTGCCCACCAGCCCCAGATTCCTCTGACGCGCCACGCGGCGTACCTCCTCGATGAGGCGCTCCAGCCGTTCGGCCGCCACCTCCACCGGCACTGGATCGGGCAAGCGCACCGCGCCCGTTCCCTCTCGCGCCGAGTAGCGGAACGTGAAGGCGTCGTCAAACTCCACCGCACCGATCAAGCTCACGGTGTCGCGGAAGTCCGCGTCCGACTCGCCCGGGAAGCCGACGATGATATCCGTCGTGATAGCCAGGTCCGGAATCGCGGTGCGGAGCCGTTCCACGCACGCCAGATACCCTGCGCGGTCGTATCGGCGGCCCATACGCTTGAGGAGCCGTGAGGAGCCACTCTGCGCCGGAAGGTGCACGTGCTCGCACACCGCCGGCACCTCGGCCATGGCTCGGATCGCCCGGTCCGTGAAATCGTTCGGATGTGGGCTGGTGAAGCGGATGCGCCGTATCCCCGCGACCCGCCCAACCCCCCGAAGAAGGTCAGCGAAGTCATGCTCACCGTCGTGGTAGCTGTTGACCGTCTGCCCGAGCAGGGTGACCTCGGTGACCCCACCGACCACCAATGCCTCCACCTCGCGCACAACGTGCTCCAGCTTACGGCTTCGCTCTCGCCCCCGTGTCATCGGAACGATGCAGAACGTGCACCGATAATCGCAGCCGCGCTGCACGGTCACGAACGCGGACGGCTGACCCGTCGGCCGCTCCTGGGGGACATCCTCATAGTGCTCCCACGACTTGAACGCCACGTCCGCCACCCGATGCCCCGCCGCGGCGCCGTCGATCAGGTCGGAGAGCCCGCGATAGCCGTCGGGCCCCACCACCAGATCCACGTGGGGGGCGTCGTGCAGCAGCGTGGCGCCAAGGCGCTGGGCCATGCAGCCGACCACGCCGAGGACGACCCCGTTCCGCTTGTGCCGCTTGAGCTCGCCCAGGCGTCCCACGACCCGTTGCTCCGCATTCTCCCGGACGGCGCACGTGTTCACCAACATCACATCCGACTCCGCCGGATCGTCGGTCAGCGCGTACCCGTCCCGACCGAGCTGGCCCAGGATCAGTTCGGTATCCGCCACGTTCATCTGGCAGCCATACGTCTCGACGTACACGCGCTTGCTCATGCCGCGTCCTCGACCGAGGCCACCCCGAGAGCGCCATCGGGTTCCGATGTGAGCTGCGCCGGGAACCGCGTCCCACGCCGAACGCTCGCAGGCCATGATACCGTCAGGTAGTCTTCGGTGAGCCCCTCACACCGGCCCCGGGCGCGGCCCAGGCTGACGATGTCGGCCACCTGCCCGGCTCTCCGGCGCCGGTACGCGGCGCCCTTGGCGTCGCCCAACGCGCGCAGCTCGGCCGATCGGTCTGCGACCACGGAGTAGGCGACTGGGGCACCCAGCCGCCGGGCCGGAACGGCGCGCCGCTCCGAGTAGGGGAACACGTGCAGGTACGTGAACGGCAGATCGTCGATCACGCGGCGGGTCTCGGCGAAGTCTGCCGCCGTCTCGCCCGGAAACCCGACCATCACGTCGGCCCCGAGCCCGAACGCCGGCAGGGCCGCCGCGATCTGTTCGACGCGGGCGCAATACGCGCGTGCCGTGTACCAGTGCCGACCCATGCGGCGCAATACGCGATCACTCCCCGACTGGAGCGGCGCGTGCACGTGCGGAACAAGTCGATCGGGCACCGACCGCATCAGGTCGAGGAGCCCCTCGTCGAGTTCGGTCGCCTCGATCGACGAGAGGCGGAGCCGCACCGCCGGCACAGTATCGATCAGCATCGCGACCAGGCGACCCAGCCCCATCTTGTCCGGGAGATCACGTCCGTACGATCCGATGTGAACACCGGTCAGCACGACCTCTGCGTGCCGCGCCGCGAGTCGGCGGATCTCGGCAGCGATGGCGTGCGACGCCCGCGACCGGCTCGCGCCGCGGGCCAGCGTCGTGGCGCAGAAGGTACAGTGCTCGTCACACCCGTCCTGGATCTTCACCCACGCGCGCGAGCCACGACCGAAGCTGCGAAGGCCGTCCGTGCATTCTCCCGCCTCAAGGCCTAGCGCCCCTAGCACATCCCCCGGAGCGGCACCGCCCACGATGCCCACCACATTCGGGAGGGTGGCGAGCTGCCCGGTGTCGAGCGCCGCGGCGCAGCCGGCCACCACCGTCCTGATGCCGGGACTCGCGCGGGCCACGCGACGCACCAGACCCCGCATCTTGGCCTCGCTGACATGGGTCACGGTGCAGCTGTTGATCACAGCGGCGTCGGCACCGAGCGGACGGTCGACCACCGTTGCTCCGGCGGCCTCGAGCGCGCCGCGAATCAGCTCGGAGTCGTACTGGTTCGCCTTGCAGCCGAAGGTGTGAAGGAAGACGCGCATCACGGACGCACGGTGAGCCCGAGCGAGATCTGCCACGCACGCTCGACCGCCCCACCGCCGTCCCGAATCGCTCGCTCGACCGCCGCATCGATGATGGCCCGGTTTGACGCGAAAGCGAGTGCCGTTCCCACGGAGAAGTCGAGCTCGCGCGCCTGGTCGGCCGTGGGGCTGAACGGGAGCTGCGCGTACCGGAAGCCCAGTCGAAGCGGAATGCGTGACACGCCGATGTCGCTACCGCCGATCTCCACACCCGAGCCGATTTCCCACGTGTCGAAGACCTGGTGGATCAGACCGGCCGACGCGTCGGCGTCGGCCCGCCCCCATGACCGCCAGGTGGCCGACGCCGACCACCGCAACAACCGGAAGGGAACGTAGGTCCACCCGGCCGTGACGGACCACGGCAGCTGCACCTCGGGCACCGGAAGCAGGGGGTCTGAGACGTCGAGCCTCCCGTCTCGCCGAGCCGCGAGTCCCGCGCGGAGTCGGCGGGACGGCGTCACCATCACACCCAAGGACACGCCTGTTCCCGAATAGTCCACGTCGCCCCGCTGCGCTACCGGCGCGTACTCGGGATCGTCGAACTCACGCTGGAGCCGCTCCCGGGTCGATCCACTGAGCAGGTGGAACGCGCCTCCCACCTGCACCCGTTCGCTCACCGACCATGCCAGGCCGAAGCGGATGTCGGTGATCCCCCCGTCGGATCGCAGACGGTCGGTCACGACGACGTCGGAATCGCGCAACCTCACCGTGTCGATGGTCTGGATGTCGAACGACCGCTCGGCATAGAGCGCATAGCTGACCCCGAACGAGAGCGGTGATCCCCAGATCTGCCCGCCGATCATCGCGACGGGAAAGCGAGTGTCGCGAAGTCCCTCAGCCGTGACACCGCTCGCCTCGTAGCGGCGGCTGGTGGTTTCAGTCATGCCGGACACGGTGAGGAGACCGTTGAACACGAGTGCGGCGGGATTGACGGCCGACCGTGGATCGAGCGCATCGAAACCACCACCCAGGCCGCGGCTGTGGACCGAAACCGCGCGTCCCGGAAAACCGACGCCGAGAACCCCGTAGACGGAGGCTTGGCCGGCCAGCGGCGCGCCGATCGCCATCAGGAGCCCCACCGTCACCGCGGCCCGTCCGGTCATGGTGACCCCCCTTCGCTCAGGAACAGCGGGACGTAGGTGACGCGTATGGCCGGCTTGGGCCCGGCCGATCGGCTGGTCGCCAGGTGCAGCTCGCTCAACGTCGCGGCCTCCGGCACGATCCCGAGCAGGATGCTCCGAGGGCGGGTGGTGTCGGCCTGCCACGGTCGGACGATGTGGGTCACGTCGATACGGATCGTATCCGGACTCCCGACCGCCACCTTCACCGCACCGCGGATGATCGTATCGGCGGGTGCCGGCAGGAACCGTGATTTCGGTCCGTAATCCGCTTCGAGTCCGAACGCGCGCAGATTGATCGAATCCCCGGGCGCGCCCAGCGCCGGCGTGGTCGGGACGAGCAGCAAGGTGGCGCGAACGATGCTCGCTCGTTGCAGAATCGTGTCGGGCACGATGAGCCGGAGAAAGGCACGGGCCGCCGGCGTGCCACCTACTGCGACGGCAGTGGCCGCCGGCGCGGGAACCGGTCGGGCCACGAACGTGTCGAAGTCTCCGAAGCGGCTCTCCTCACGGCTCACCAGCGTTCCGCTCGAGTCTACCGAGACGTAGCGCACCACCAGGGACTGTCCCTGGGTCCCCTGCCGCGTGGAGAAATCCGCGTACCCCGCCTGATCCGAGCGAATGGCGAGCCCGACGGCTACCCGCTGGCTGTCCTGCGCCGGTAGGGGGAACGCGTCGCCGGGGACGATCGTGACGAGGCTGTCTACCGTCGCGACAGTATCCACCAGCACCGAATCCGGGATCACGATCGTGCCCACGAGCGTGCTGTCCTGGAAGAACGGGTCCAGATCCGCGAACGCCCACGTCGTATCGACCCCCACGGGCAGCCGGTGGAGTCGCACCTCGAGACCGGAGACATCGCGACGCCGCCTGATCAGAGAGAAGCGGAGCCGGAACGAATCAACCGCGGCGATGAAAAGCCGCTCCGACCCCACGGTCACGCTGTCGCCGAGGGGCAGGAACCGAACGACGACTCGGCTCAGCTCTTGCGATCCATCGGAGGCGGCTTGCATGGAGATGGCGCGATCCGCTGCCACGTAGCCCCGGAACCATTCCTCCCGGGTGAGGGCGCCCGTGAGGACGGTATCCCGTACCTGGAGCCGCGCGGCCGGGCAGTAGTCCGGGCACGCGCCTGGCGACGTGAGGCTCTCCTGACACGCGCCGGCCACGAGGACGATCCCGAGCAGCCACCACCGTCTCATCGGGTCAGGTCTCCCGGGAGAAAGGCATCGGGGAGCAGTTCGCCCAGCCGCCACTCGCGACGTCGGGACGCGCCGACGGCGGTCACCTGCAGATCCAGCCCAAACTCGGCGAGGGCCTGACGGCAGGCCCCACAAGGCGACGCGCCGGGATCGATATCGCTCACCACCACCAGACGCCGGAAGCGGCGCTTCCCGTCGGCCACGGCGGCCCCGAGCGCCACGCGTTCGGCACAGGTCGTCAGGCCGTATGACGCGCTCTCGAGATTCGCGCCCGCGAAGACGGTGCCGTCGTCGCATTCCAGCGCCGCACCGACGCGGAAGCCGCTGTACGGCGCGTACGCGTGCGCCTGAGCGGCACGGGCCGCCGCGGTCAGCGCGTCGTTCATCGCGCGATCTCGTCGAGAAATGACGTTCCCACATCCACCTCTACACCAAAATAGTCGGCAATCGTGGCACCGATGTCCGCGAACGTCTCCCGGTCACCGAGCGGCACGGGCCGCACACCCGGTCCGGTCACCAGCAGCGGCACGACCTCGCGCGAATGATCCGTCGACGGCGTCGTCGGGTCGTTGCCATGATCGGCCGTGACGATCATCAGGTCATCCGGCCCGAGCGCGCCGACAAGGGCCGGGATGGCGGCGTCGAGCTCGCGGAGTCCCCCATAGAACCCCGCAACGTCGTTGCGGTGCCCCCACGACTGGTCGAACTCGGGGACGTTGGCGAACAGCAGGCCCCGTTCGAGCTCGTCGAGGGCCGCCCGGATCAGGACGTAGCCTTGGGCGTTCGTGCCCGTGTGACGGCTCTCGATGTGCCGCCCCGCAAACAGATCGTCCACCTTCCCGACGCCCCGTCTCGGAATGCCGGCTGCCGCGAGACGATCGAGCAAGGTATCGCCGGGCGGCTCGAGGGAGAAGTCACGCCGGTTGGCCGTGCGCCGGAACGCCCCAGGCCTCCCCACGAACGGCCGCGCGATCACGCGGGAGACGGCATGCTCGCGCACGAATACGCGCTCGCGGGCTGCCCGGCAGGCGGCATACAGCTCGTCGAGCGGCACCACGTCCTCGTGCGCCGCGACCTGAAACACGCTGTCGGCCGACGTGTAGACGATCCACTCGCCACGCTCCACGTGCGCCGGGCCGAGTTCGTCGATGATCGCCGTGCCCGATGCCGCGCGGTTTCCCATCACCCGACGCGAGGTCAGCGCCTCGAAGGCGTCGATGACAGCCGCCGGGAAACCGTCCGCGTAGGTGGGGAACGGACGATCGAGCAGCAGCCCGCACAACTCCCAGTGTCCGGCCGTGCTGTCCTTGCCCGGTGACCGCGGCACGGCGACCCCATGCGCCGCGACGGGGGCGCCACACGTCAGTCCGGCCAGTGGGCGGCAGCATCCCAGACCCAGTTGCTCGAGATGCGGCAACTCCAGACCGCCCACGACGCGGGCCACGTTGCCGAGCGTATGGCTCCCGACGTCGCCGAAGTGCGCGGCATCCGGCGCTTCGCCGATCCCGACCCCGTCGAGCACGACGAGGGCGCACCGCCCGGCACCCTTCCGCATCACGGACCGGAGTACTCACGACGCATGCGCGTCCCGAACCGAATCAGGGACTCGTAGCTGATCGTCTGAGCCCAGGACGCGAACTCGTCGATGGAGATGGTCGCGTTCCCGTCGCGCCCCACGATCGTGGCAAGCTCCCCGACGCGCACACCCGCGCCGTCTGGCCCGAGATCCACCATCACGAAATCCATGGTGATCCGACCCACCATGGGACGGCGCTGTCCACCGAGGAGCACGTGTGCCCGACTCTCCACGAGTCGGGGCACACCGTCGGCATACCCGATGCCGATCGTGCCGATCACGGTCTCCCGCGCGGCGGCCCACGTTGCCCCGTAGCTCACGGTCTCCCCCGCGTGAAGGCGCCGCAGACTCACGACGGGTGCCCGCACCGAGATCACCGGTCGGGGCGGAGGCAGATCGGGCGCGTGTTGACCACCGTACAGGAAGATGCCGGGCCGTACCAGGTTCAGGCGCTCGCGGAGTCGCCAGACCGCCGCACTGTTGGCCGCGTGCAGGAGCGTGGGCCGTTGGGGCAGCCGGCTCACCGCCGCTGCGAATCGCCGCCATTGAAGCTCGACGGAGGCTCCACCCACATCCGCCGAGTGGAAATGCGTGAACGCGCCCTCGAGATGCGGCGACTTCCACGCGTCGAGACCCTCGTCGTCCCAGCGTACGCCGCAGCGGCCCATCCCGGTGTCGATCTCCAGGTGAAACGGACCATCCCATCCCGCTGCTGTCTCGGCATCGTCCAGCACCGCGCGCAATTCGTGATCACGATAGGCGCTGCGCAGGTTGGGTCGCGCGGGAGTGAAGACCAGGACAGGGCGACGCACGCCCGCCTCGCGGAGCGAAACGGCCTCGTCGAAACTCACCACCGCGAAGCCCCACGGATCCAGCGACTCGAGGGCCCGGACAACGGGAATGGCACCCAGGCCGTACGCATCGGCCTTGACGACGGGAAGGAGCGCTGCTCCGCCGGCGGCATCCCGAACCGCCCTCGCGTTGGCGAGGAGATTCGCGAGATCAACCGCGACCCAACCGCGATTGCCGAATGCCGTCGTTGACACGTTCACGAATGGAGGCGTATTGTACCGGCCCTATGACGCAAATGCAAGAACCATCAGCGCTTGGGCGCATCGTCGACCTCGTGCGCGACCTTCGCCGCCGTTGCCCGTGGGACGCGGCGCAGACGCCGGCCACGTTGCGGCCGTACTTCGTGGAAGAGGCGATGGAGCTGGATCACGCCATCGGCAAGCACGACCCGGATCTCATTCGGGAAGAGTTGGGCGATGTGCTGCTCCACGTCGCCTTCCAGATCGTGCTCGCGGAAGAGGCGGGCCGCTTCGGAGCGGAGGATCTCACGCGCACCGTCGAACGGAAGATGTGGCGACGGCATCCGCATCTGTTCACCGAAGGCGGTGCACCCACCGACGGCACGACCGAACGTCCCAACTGGGAGCACACCAAACGCGACGAGGCGCCGGAGGGTGACGGCAGCGTCTTGAACGGCATCCCGCCCGGCCTCCCCGCCCTGCTGGCCGCCTATCGTCTCCAGGAACGAGCAGCCGGGGTGGGATTCGACTGGCCGGACGCCACCGGGCCGTTCCTCAAGGTCCAGGAGGAGACACGCGAGCTGGCATCGGTGCTCGAAGACGGCGCAAACGGCGAGCCCGTGGCGGACGAGATCGGTGATCTCCTGTTCGCCGTCGTCAACCTCGCGCGCAAGCTCGGCTGCGACCCCCGGGCGGCACTCGAGCGCGCCAACGCCAAATTCACCGAGCGGTTTCGGAGGATCGAGCGGCTCGCCGCCAAGCGAGGGATCGACATCCACACGGCGGGCCTCGACGCCTTGGACGCGTTGTGGGATGAAGTAAAGAAGGACGCGGGTTGACGGACGCTACGGGTACAGCTTGGTCATCATCCGCGGGAACGCGATGGCCTCTCGGATGTGGGGGATGCCGCAGATCCACGCGACGGTACGTTCCACCCCCAGGCCGAAGCCCGAGTGTACGAAGGTTCCGTACTTCCTGAGATCCAGATACCACGCGTAGTTCTCTTCCGGCAGGTCCAACTCGCGGATGCGGGCTAGGAGCTTGTCGTAGTCGTCCTCGCGCTGGCTCCCCCCGATGATCTCGCCGTAGCCCTCGGGAGCCAGGCAATCGTTGTTGCGAACTGTTCGCGGGTCCTCCGGGTTCTCCTTCATGTAGAACGCGCGGACCGCCTTCGGATAGTCGTAGACGAACACGGGTCGATCGTAGCGGGTGGCAAGCGTCGTCTCCTCGTCCGCGCCGAGGTCCGTGCCCCAGGCAATATCGGATCCGGCGGCTCGCAGGGCGTCGATGGCGTCGGTGTAGGAGAGGCGGTGAAACGGCGGAACGACTCGTTCGAGCGGTGCCGTGTCACGTTCCAGCTCCCGAAGCTCGTCCGCTCGGCGCTCGAGGCAGCGTCCCACGACGTACGAGACGAACTCCTCTTGGAGCCGCATGTTGTCGTCGGAGTCATACCACGCCATTTCCGGCTCCACCATCCAGAACTCGGTCAGGTGTCGCCGGGTCTTGGACTTTTCGGCACGGAACGTGGGGCCGAAGCAATACACTCGACCCAGGGCAGCGGCCGCCGCCTCGAGGTAGAGCTGCCCCGTCTGGGCGAGATACGCGGTTCCCAAGTCGAAGTACGGTGTCTCGAACAGCGTGCCGGCGGATTCACCGATGGATCCCGTGAGGATCGGGGTATCGACGAGCACGAAATCGCGCTCGTAGAAGAAATCGCGAATGGCCTGGACGACCTCGTGGCGTATGCGCATGATCGCCACCTGACGCCGGCTGCGCAGCCAGAGATGGCGATGCTCGAACAGAAAGGCGGTTCCGTGTTCCTTTGGCGTGATCGGGAAGTCCACCGCGTCGGCCAGGATCTCCACGCCGGACACGGTGAGCTCGACGCCGCCAGGAGACCTCGCGTCCTCCCGGACGACACCCCTGACGGACACCGCGGTCTCCTGAGACGCGTGCCCAAACCGTTCCCACGTCTCCGGATCGGTTTCCTTCTTGCCGAGCACGCACTGGAGGTAGCCGGTGCCGTCGCGGAGCACCATGAACGCGATCTTGCCACTCGATCGCGTCGTCACCACCCATCCGCGCACGGCCGTTTCCGTCCCGACTCGCTTCGGAAGATCCGCGATGTAGCTTTGCGAGGTCATAGGGCGCGAATCCTAGCCCTCGCCATGATCGGTGTCAACGCGACGAACACGTCGACACAGGGCTCGTCCGGACACCACGGTCACCGTTGCGTGATCCCGGCGAACCACGCCGGACGATCCGCCCTGCGCGGTGGACGCACGGTCTCGTGGCGGGGCGCTCCGGGGAAGCGCGGGGAACCCTGACGGACCCGGAGCGTACGTGACGGGAGGCGAGTGCAGGCAGCGGTTTGGAGTACCACAGGAGAGGAGTAGTCATGGCAAGCGAGCTGGCAGCCCAGCAATGCGTTCCGTGTCGCGGCGGTGTGCCCCCACTCACTGGAAATCAGATTCGGCCGCTCCTCGCGAAGCTCGGTGGGGACTGGTCGGTGGTCGATGAGCATCACCTGACGAAGACCTACACCTTCGACGATTTCGCTCAGGCCCTCGAGTTCACCAATCGCGTCGCGGCGATCGCCGAGGAACAGGGGCATCACCCCGACATCCACCTCAGCTGGGGCAAAGTGGGCCTTCAGATTTGGACCCACAAGATCGACGGCCTCACGGAAAGCGACTTCGTGCTGGCCGCCAAGGCGGATCAGGCCTTCGAAACGCGCTAGCGACTTGGCTTCCGGGCGCGGACGAACGCGCTCTGGAACGTCCCCACCCCCGGGATGTCGAAGGCGCGCGTCGGCTCCACCGCGATATCGAGAAAGCCCACGGCCCCGAGCTTGGCACGGTAGGAGGCGTCGGTCAGGGCACCGGCCACGCATGCCGACCACAACGCGAGATCAGCGCGGACCTTGGGCTGGAGGTCGGTCCCGGCGACGATGTCGCTGACGGCCAGTCGGCCACCGGGTCGGAGCACTCGATAGACCTCCGAGAAGACCCGATCCTTGTCCGCCGAAAGGTTGATCACGCAGTTCGAGATGACCACGTCCACTGACGCATCGGGCAGCGGGATCTCTTCGATGTCGCCCTTGAGGAACTCGACGTTCTCTACGGCTGCTTCCCGCTGGTTCGCACGCGCCAGCTCCAACATTTCATCGGTCATATCGAGGCCGTACGCCTTGCCGGTCGGCCCAACCCGCTTCGCCGACAGCAGCACGTCGATGCCGCCTCCCGATCCGAGATCGAGGACTGTCTCACCCGGCAACAGCTCGGCCAGCGCCGTCGGGTTCCCGCAGCCCAGCGAGGCCTCGACCGCCCCGGCCGGCAGATCGGTCACCTCCCCCGGCGCGTAGATCCGGGCGCTGACGAACTCGCCGCTCCCGTCGCCGCAGCAGCCGGACCCTCCATTCAGCACCTTGAGTGCGGCCGCGGCGTAGCGGTCGCGCACGGCGCGCTTCACATCCCTGGCCTCTCCTGACATCGTTGGCTCACTTTCTCATCAACATCCGTTGATATGTCTAGTCAAAAAAAAAGAGCTAGCCGCAACACACCTCGAGTCGCTTCCCCGCGCGTCGCTGGTCCCGGGCGAGTCGCGACAGCGCCGCGGCGGTCTCCTCCAGCGCGTCGGCATCGAGGGAGTAGAACATCCAGCGGCCCCGCTTCACCACCCGCACCAGGCCCGCCCGTCTGAGGGTCTTCAGGTGATGCGACAGCAAGGGCTGCGGGACATGCAGGCGATCGACCAACTCGCACACGCAAGTCTCCGTACCCACGAGCGCCTCCAAAATGCGGAGCCGGGTCTCGTCGGCCAACGCCCGGCAGCAGGCAACCGAGCGATCGCGCTGTGTAGCGGTGCCGCCCATGCGCGTAATATATCAACAAACATTGATATATCAACCTACCCCACCCTGAACGGCTCGATGCCGCTGAGGTCACGTCCTCCACGCGACGACAGGTCCCGCCAGGGCGGGCAGCCGCAGCAAACGATGCTCCAAGCCCGGTCGGCCACCTCACCCCGCCAGGCGCGGGAACTCCGTGACGCGGATATTGGTGCAACCGTACGGGATCAGGGTCAGCTCCTCGAGCGATTCATCGGACCGGTGTGGTCCCGGGGCGATCTCGGCGGCCCACCCGTGCTCCAGCTTCCAGCCGGGAAGCCCGCGGCCATGCACCGTAGCACGCACGCCCGCACCCTCCGGTGAGAACGGCTGGTCTCCCACCGGGCGCTCCTCGAACGTGATGTCGGCCTGGGCGGCGTCGGGATCCAGAACCAGACCGTAGTTCCAGGGCGACGCGGGCCGAACCTCGAAATCGCCATGCGGCAGCTCGCGGTGTGGCTTGTCGGCGTTGACGCGCGTCCACTCCTCTTCGAGCAGCAGGCTGTACACCAGCGGGCCCCGTTCCACCGCCAGGGCGCCGTGGTAACGGAGCGACGCCTGGGGACGCATGGGGAACCTCAGCGTGAGCACGGTGCTCCCGCGCCACTCACGCTGCACGCGGTGGAAGGTCCCCGGCATCATCTCGACTTGAGGCTCCCCAGCGACCCCAAGCGTGGCACCCTCGACCCAGGCGGGCACGCGCAACACGAGCGGAAACCGTGCCGGGCGCTCCGGAGTCACCGTCACACGCAGCTCTTCGCGGAACGGGTAATCCGTGTCCGTCACGACGGTGGTCCCGACGCCGCCAGGTTGGAACCGCGCCTCGCACGGTGCGTAGGCGACCGCCGCTAGGCCCCCGTCGGGCGTGGCCATCCAGAGGCTGGCCGCGAGCTTGGGCCAGCCCTGATGCATGTTCGACGTACAGCACCCGTAGTTGGGCTCCAGTCCGTAGAGGTTCGACTCGGGGCCGTTGGTGGTCCACATGTGGTCCGGGTTGATGGTGCACTGCACCTGGTTGACCTGCTGGTCGTACTGGTGCGCCCACATGTCGGGTGTGAAGGTCGCGGGCAGCGCATTGAACGCCACGCGCTCGAGTCGATCGCCGAATGCCGGGTCGCCGAACACGGAGAGCAGATTCTCGAGAGAGAAGAGAAACTCCACCACGGCGCAGAGCTCGGTCCCTTGCACCGGGTTCTTGCCGGCGAGGCATTCGTCGCCAGTGAACATCCCCGTCACCTGCCCGTGGTATCGGTCGAGGATGGCGAGCATCTCCGCCGCGGAGCGGCGGTCTTCGGCGCGCCGGTCGAGCCGCCAGCTGAGTGCCGCGGCCTTGGGCGCCATGGCGGTGTTCACGACGTGCTTGTCCCAGGTCCACCGTCCGCGCCGCGGTGTCGGCACGGCGATGTCGTCACTCCGGACCAGTGCGTGGAAGTCGGTTCCCTGCGCCCGCAGCGTGCGGGCCAGCTCCAGGAGCCAGGCCTCACCAGTCCGCTCGTACACGTAGAAGATCGGGATCAGCCCCTCGTACCAGCGGTACCTCCCCCAACGGAAGAGCGGCGTGTGCGCGAGGCTTGGCGCCAACACCCGGAGGCTCGCCTCTACCGCCCGGAGCGCCCGCTCGTCGCCGCTGGCTTCGTGATACTGGACCATCATCTTGTTCGCGAGCAGGACGGCCCACATGTCGTACTGCCGGCCGGCGGCTGCGACCGGCGCATACCAGCCGTCGGGCCGTTGCCGTCGGATGATCTCCTCGACCCGCTCGGCGACCTTCGCCTCGAGGCGGTCGTCCTCCAGCACCCACGCCAACGGGATCATGCCGTCCAGCCAGTAGGGGGCCCGCTCCCACCCCTCCGCCTCACCACCGAACCACTGGCTCTGGGCCACATCGGGCCAGAACTCGTCCAAGTGTCCGCTCAGCCCGGCTGCCTGAATGCGGAGCTGCCGCTCAAGCCACCCACGAGGCCGGATGGCGCCGAGTGGGAGCGGGCGCAACGCCGGCTCGGCGAGGCTGTCCGTTGGGACCTGCTGCGCGGCACCCGGGCAGGGGAACCCCACAGCGGCCCACGCCAGGGTTCCATGGGCGACTCCCGACAAGAACGTACGGCGATCGAGCGACATGGGATGACTCCGTGACCGGCGATGGAGGAAATGTGGCGCGCGGGATCGGCCAGTGGGAGGTGGACCGGACGCCCTCTACCCCACCCTGAACAACTCGATGCCGCGCTCGTAGCGCTGCTCGACGCGCCGACGGAGCGGCTGGTGAGCCGCTGCCGAGAGGCTGGGGTCGTTCGCGATCACCGCCAGCGCTGCGCGACGCGCGAGGACGACGAGGTCGCCATCCCGCTCGAGGTCGGTGAAGCGGAGGCTGATGCCACCTGCCTGCCTGGTCCCCGCAAGTTCCCCCATGCCGCGGTCCTTGAGATCCAACTCGGCAATCTTGAAGCCGTCGCCGGTTCGCGCGAACGGCTGGAGCCGCGCGCGCTGTCCCGGCAGGTCCGTGAGGAGCACGCAGTGGCTCTCGTCCGCACCTCGGCCCACCCGGCCGCGCAACTGATGGAGCTGTGCCAGGCCGAAGCGCTCCGGATGCTCAATGACCATAACGGTGGCGTTGGGCACGTCGATCCCCACCTCGATCACCGTCGTCGCCACCAGCACGTGGACCGCGCCGTCACGAAACGCGCGCATCACGGCGTCCCGCTCGTCCGCCTTCATCCGTCCGTGCACGAGGTCGACGGTAAGCGGCGCGAGCTCGCGCTTCAGTTGCTCCGCCATCGTCGTGGCGGCCTTGAGGTCCACCTTCTCGGACTCGTCGATCACCGGGTAGACGACGTAGGCCTGACGCCCTGCCTCGCACCGCTCACGGAGAAACGCGTACACCTTCTGTTGGTCGCGACCGGTGCGAATGCCGGTCTTCACCGGCCGCTGTCCCTTGGGTTTCTGCCTGAGCGTAGAAATGTCGAGATCACCGTACAGGGTGAGCGCGAGTGTCCGTGGGATCGGCGTGGCTGAGAGCAGCAGCACGTCGGGCGCGTCGCCCTTCTCGATCAGGGCCGCGCGCTGCTCGACCCCGAAGCGATGCTGCTCGTCGATCACGACCAGGCCGAGCTGCCGAAAGTCGGTCTGCTCCTGAAACAGCGCGTGCGTGCCGACGATGACCCGCGCGCCACCGTCGGCAATCCGGCCCCTGATGGCTGCCTTCTCGGAGGGAGACAGACGCCCCAGGAGGATTTCCGGCACGATGCCCAGCGGCGCTAGGAACTCACTGAGCGTCCGCCCGTGCTGTTCCGTGAGCAGCTCCGTCGGCGCCATGAACACCGCCTGATAGTCGTTCTCAACCGCCAGCAGCATCGCGAAGAGCGCCACCACCGTCTTCCCGGTCCCGACGTCTCCCATGAGAAGACGGTGCATGCGCTTGTCCCCGATCATGTCCGCCGTGATCTCCCGAATCGCCCGCTTCTGATCGGCAGTGAGGTCGAACGGCAACGTCTCCCTGAGCCGAGACGTGTACGTCTTCTCGAGCGTGAACCGCGGGCCTTTGGGGGCGCTCTTGGCCAAGTGGCGTGCGCGCGACACCACGAGCTGCAGGTCGAACAGCTCATCGAGGGCGAGGCGCCGCCGACCCGATTCCCATTCCCCGGAGTGAGTCGGTCGATGCAGTGCACGCAGGGCGTCGGCGAGCGCGGGGACGTCGGCGTCCCGGCGCAGCGATTCCGGCAGGGAATCGCGCACCACAGCAAGCATACCCTCCAGCTGCTCCGCGACGATCCGCCGAATCTGCCGATGGGTCAGGCCTTCGGTGGCGGGATAGACGGGGAGCACCAGGCCCTGGCCTTCGGTTTCCTCCCCAGCCGACTCCCCTTCTCCCGCGTCGGCCAGGACGATCTGTTCCCTGGGCACGACCTGTCGGCCGTGATAGTACTTGACCGGGCCGGTCACCAGGAGTAGCTGACCTGTCTTGATGCTGCGATCGAGAAACGCCTGCCCCGGCCACGCACACTCGATCACCCCGGTGTCGTCTCTCAGGACGGCGCGAAAGATCCGCAACCGCCGACGGGTCGGCACCACGCCCTTCGACACGACCCGGCCGACAAGGGTCACCTCCATTCCCACGGTCGCCTTCGCGATCGGGGTCACCGTGGTCGCATCGAGATACCGATGCGGGGTGTGGTACAGGAGGTCTTCCACGGTGTGGACGCCCAGCCGCGCAAACGCGTCGGCGCGCTGCGGGCCGACGCCTTTGAGAAACTGGACGGGGGTATCGGCCTTGAGCATCAGTCGGCCAACAGCCGCTCGGCGAATCGCGCTGGGTCGAATGGCTCGAGATCGTCGAGCCCCTCGCCAACGCCGACGAAGCGGATGGGAAGGCCGAGCTCGTGCTGGACGCGCAGCACTGCGCCGCCCTTGGCGGTGCCGTCCAGCTTCGTGAGTACGAGGCCCGTGAGCGGAACGGCCTCGGCAAAAAGGCGCCCCTGTTGGAAGGCGTTCTGCCCTACCGTGGCATCCAGCACCAACAAGCTCTCGTGCGGGGCGCCCGAGCGCTTTCGGCTCACGACCCGAGCGATCTTCCTGAGCTCGTCCATCAGGTGGGCGTGCGTGTGGAGCCGTCCCGCCGTGTCGATCAGGACCGCGTCGGCGCCACGAGCCATCGCTGCTTCGATGGCGTCGAACGCCACCGCAGCCGGGTCACCGCCCTGCGAGCCTGCGACGAGCGGAACGTCGAGCCGGTCGGCCCAGATGCGCAGCTGCTCTCGAGCACCGGCGCGGAACGTATCGGCCGCCGCCAACAGGACGGATCGACCCTCGCGTCGCAGCCCGTATGCCAGCTTGGCGATCGTGGTCGTCTTGCCGACGCCGTTGACCCCGAAGATGAGGACGACCCCGGGACCGTCACCGTCACCCAGGTCGAGCCGGTCGGAGGCCGCGGCGGACGGGAGGTAGCCGGCCACGCGCGCTGCGAGCCAGTCGCGCACCGCAGCTTCGGACCTGAGTGCGCCGCGCCGAAGCTGCGCCTCCAGGTCTTCCGCGATGTCCAGCGCGGCGGGTCCGAAGTCCGCCTCCACCAGCACCCGCTCCACGCCCTCCAAGGTCTCGTGGTCGAGCCCCTTTACCAGCACGGCGACGTCGGTGAGCGCCACATCCTTGATGCGCTGCCACAGACCCTTTCTCACGGTAACCCTCGGCGCTGACGCCATGCCCACTCACTCACGAATGCCACGATGATGAGGACAAACACCCACCACCGCTGCCGAAGGTGCGTTTCCGTGCGCAGCAGTGCGATCGCGGTCGCGCCTTGCGTCGGCGCCACGCCACCCCGCGGAAGCCACTCGTCGGAGTACTCCTCGACGGCGGTCACTCCCCGATGCTCGTCCGTCTGCCACCGATAGGTGCCCGGATCGAGCATGACGGCGGCGGTGCCCTCCGCGTCGAAGCCAAGCACGACCGCCGTGTCGAGCGTCGTGCTCCGAAATGCCACGGCGAGGGATTCCGGCGGCGAGGCGCCACGCCACCGAACGATGACCGGTGACCCGCGTTGTACCACCCTCGTGACCTCGATTGGGGCGCGGTGCGCGGGGCGGTCTGACGCCAGCAACCAGTCCGTGCCGGCCGCGATCACCGTTCGGAACGCCTCGAGTCCAGGGCCACCCCGCAACACCCAGCGATAGAAGCCATCGGCCGCCGTCACCAACTCCCGCCGACCACCCGCCGTCGATCCGACGATGACGGGCTGCGCCACACCTCGGCGCCCGTCGCGGGCGGTGAGCACCGGCCAACCTTCTCCGACGGCGCGCCACGCCACGAGGGGCGGCAATGCGCCCCAGTCCACGCGGGCTAGGTCGGCCATGAGCGGCGAGGACGGAACCGAGTCCGCCAGGTACCACTCGCCCTGCAGAGGCGTTCCGCCCTGGACCGACCATCGCCATGCCGGTTTCCCCCCGGGGACGTCGCCGCCCGGGACAGCACCTCGAATCATGACGAGCGAGGCGTCGGCCAGTGCCTGGCGCACGGCGGCAGTGGACACCTCGCTGCCACGTTCGATTGCGATCCAGGATCCCTCCGTCACCCGTGCGAAGCCGCGGACCGGCAGACCGGACACGTCGGCCAGGGTGGCCGCCAGAACACGCCCGTCCCAATCAGGTGGATCGAGGATCACGACAACGGGCGCGGATTCGACAACCGTGATCGCGCGGAGCCGAACATTGTCTCGCACCTCTGCGTCGCCATCCGCAGCAACGTGAAACGCCAGCACATGCGTCCCGGCTCCCAACACCCGGGGTGGGAGCACCAGAGGACGGCGAGCCGTCGTTGGTGGCGGCGGGAGGTCTACTCGCTGCGCCACCAAGCGCCGTCCGTCGAGAGTGACCTCGAGGCGCACGGCGCTCGCGAGTTGCCCCCACGTCCCGATCATCACCGTTGCCGGGATCGAATCGTCAGGGGTGACGACAGTGGGCAGGTCGACGTGCCGCAGCGCGACGCCGGGTAGCTCGAGACGGGGCAGCATCACCATCTCGACGCCTCTCAGACGCTGGGGAGCAATGGCAGCGAGATCGGTGACCTCTCCGTCGGTCACGACGGCGATCGGCCCGCCCAGACTTCGCGCCACCGCGAGGGCCTCACGCAGCCGCGACTCACCGTCACCGGGATCGGAGGCACCGAGGGGCCCCACGGTGGCCCCGAACCCCAGGACGCGACCCCGTTCACCGGCGAGGCGCTGTGCCGTGTCACGCGCACGCTCCCACTGGCCACCGACGACACCGAGGCTGAGAGACCGGTCGAGCAGCACGGTCGGCGCCCCAGGGGCTCCCCTGCCCAGCCAGGACGGATCCAGCAGCAGGAGCGCCAGCATGCCGAGGCCGGCGGCTCGGAGCGCGGCGAGGCCGAGTCCCTCGGCCCCCAGCCGCTCGCGGAGCACGTACGCCCACGCCCCGAGCGCGAGCGCCGCGGCGAGGAGTGTGACGATCAGGGCCATGGGTCACGTTCAGGGTATCGGATCACGGGCACACCACCCGTCGTCTCCGATCCCGCGGCCGTCAGTCGAGTCCGGCCGCGATGGTGCGTGTCGCTGGGGGAGCGAGCAGCCGATCGTAATAGACCTTCAGGGAATCGAACTCGGCACGCCGCGCCCTGGGTACCGGCTCGCCTTCACCGAAGCGGATGGCGGTGCGTGGATCGACGTGGCGACCGTTCTTCAAGAATTCGTAGTGCAGGTGAGGCGCCGTCGCCAACCCGGACATGCCCACGTAGCCAATCACTTGACCCTGCGGCACCCGCACCCCGGCACGGATCCCCGAGGCCAGGCTGCGCATGTGTGCGTAGCGCGTCTCGATCCCCTTGGGGTGGCGAATCACGACGACGAGCCCGTACCCGCCCCACCGGCTGGCGCGCGTGACGGTCCCGTCGCCTGTGGCCATGATCGGCGTGCCACTCGCCGCGGTATAATCGACACCCAGGTGTGGCCGGCTCTGTTTGAGGATCGGGTGATAGCGGTTACGCGCGAAGCCCGACGAGATTCGCCGGAACTCGGCAGGATAGAGCTTGAACGCCCGGCGCAGCGAGTGACCGTCGGCCGAGTAGTACGCGTTGAAGCCCCGATCGTCGGCCATGAGGTAGGCCGAGTTCTCGACCCCGCGCGTTTCGAGCCTCGCCGCGAGAATGCGGCCGAAGCGCACGTCGCCGAGATCCGAGGTCAGTCGCTCGTACGCGATCTCGAACGCGTCGCCGGCGTAGTTGTCGCGGGTGAAGTCGATGACCCATCCGAAGACGCCGTCGGCCAGCTCCCATGTGAGGCGTGCTCGCTCCGCCGCCGACAGGACGGGGTCGGGCACCAAGCCCTCGACTGTCTCGTAGAGCGACGATCGAATCTCCCCCCGAGCGATTTCGGTATTGACGGTCCAGTAGATCGGCTGCGACTCGCCGAGCCATCCGGCGCTTCCATCTCGGGTGAGGCGAAGGATTTGCTCGCTCCCGAGGCGGACCGTCACACGCTCCGGCGCCGCTTGGTTGAGGACGTAGCGAAACTCGAACACCTGGCCGGCGCGCATGCGCCGGGGATCGATGGGTTCGGCCGCATCGAGGAGCTGCAGCAACTCGGATCCGACGATGTTGTGACGGGCGAACAGGTGGGAGAGCGTCTCGCTGGACCTGAGCGTGTCGCTTCGCTGCTCGTACGCCGTGGTGACGACGAGCGGCGGCGCCACCGGGACATCCTCGCCGCCGAAGACGCCCACCCCGACGCGAACGAGGACAATGCCGGCCGCCACGCCGCCGGCGACACGAAGCGCCCGACCGTGCATCAGTCCATCTGGCGACGGATGAACGTCGGGATTTCCATCTCCCCGACTTCCGCGTCCGGAACGGTCGGCGTCGGGCTCGACGGATGTACTGGGGTCGCCGTCCGCTGGGGACGCTGTGGAAACGGCAGCACGCCGGGCATGCCGGCTCGGCCGAACGGTCCCTCCTGGGCGGTGGTGACCCTGTCGAAGCCCGTCGCAATCACGGTCACCCGCACCTCACCCGCCATCGCCGGGTCGTGCACCGCCCCGAAGATGATCTCGGCCTGATCGCCGGCCGCGTCGTGAATGATCTCGCTGATCTGATTCACCTCGCCCAGCGTGAGGTCCTCCCCACCGGTGATGTTGACCAGCACGCCAGTCGAGCCACCGATCGAGACGTTGTCCAGCAACGGGCTGGTGATGGCTTGCTGTGCCGCCTCGATGGCCCGATCCTCGCCTCGGCCGACCCCGGTCCCCATGAGGGCTGACCCACCATTCTGCATCACGGTGCGCACGTCGGCGAAGTCCACGTTGACGAGACCGGTGACACTGATGAGCGTCGAGATGCCCTGGGTCGCGTGCAGCAGCACCTCGTCGGCCTTCTTGAGCGCTTCCTGGAACGGCACGTTCTTGCCGACCACCGCGAGCAACCGCTCGTTGGGCACGACAATCATCGTGTCGACGTGCTTCCGCATCTCGGCGATGCCGATTTCCGCCTGCCGCATCCGCTTGCGGCCTTCGAACAGGAACGGCTTGGTCACGATCCCGACCGTGAGGGCGCCCACGTCGCGGGACAGCTGCGCCACGATCGGCGCGGCCCCCGTCCCCGTGCCACCGCCCATGCCGCACGTGACGAATACGAGATCGGCGCCCTCCATCACATGCAGCACGTCGTCGCGATTCTCCTCGATCGCCTGCCGGCCGATTTCCGGGCGGGCGCCAGCGCCGAGACCCCGGGTCAGCTTCTTGCCGATCTGGGTCTTGATGTCCGCCTTGTTGTACATCAGCGCTTGCGCGTCCGTATTGATCGAGATGAACTCCACGCCGGACAGATGCTCCTCGATCATCCGGTTCACGGCGTTGCCTCCGCCCCCGCCGATCCCAGCCACCTTCATGCGGGCGTTCTTCGCGATCGATTCCTCGAGTTCGAAGACCATGCGTTCCTCGTAGTCGCCTAGGGCTAAAAGAACTCCTGCAGCCAACGCTTCACCGGACCCAACACCTTGTCCACCGCGGTGTCCCCCGGGGCTTCCCCGAGCGACCGACGCATTCCGTAGAGGGCCAAGCCCACGGGCACCGCGTACCGCGGCGCCTGCACGCTGTCGACCAACCCCTTGATGCCGCGCTCGGGCACGCCCTTGCGCACCGGCATCGCAAACACCTCCCGCCCGAGCTCCACGATGCCGGCCATGTGGGCGCCACCGCCCGTCAACACCACCCCGGCGGCCAGCCGCCCTGCATACCCCGCCTGCCCAATCTGATCGAGGACCCGGCCGAAGATCTCATCGAGTCGCTGATGGACGATGTGCGCCACCAACTCCCGCTTCGCGTGCCGCACGCCCTGTCCGGGCGTTCCCGGCAGCTCGATCATCTCGTCCGGATCGACCAGCGGAGTGTACGCGACACCCCATCGCTCCTTCAAGCGCTCGGCATCGGTCTGCGTGACGCTCAAGCCGTGCACCAGATCGCTCGTCACGTAGGTGCCGGCGCACCGATCCGACGAAAGGTGCCGCAGTTTGTGATCATGGAAGATAGCAACGGTGGTCGAGCCACCGCCAAGCTCCACCAGGGCGCAGCCAAGTTCCTTCTCCTCCTCGGTCAGCACCGCCTGGGCCGCCGCCAGCGGCTCCAGCACCAGCTCGTGCACCGGATAGCCGGCGCGCTCGACGGCCCTGCGGAGGTTCTGGGCGGATTGCTTGTGCACCGCCATGATCCGCATCTCGACTTCGAGCCGCATGCCGGTCATGCCAATGGGGTCGGCAATTCCCCCTTGCTTGTCGAGCGTGTACTCCTGCGGAATCGGCAGCAGCAGCTCGTGCTCGTCGCCGAGGCTGACGCTCAGCGCCACCTCGTGCACGCGCTTCACATCCGTGGGCTTCACTTCGTTGCCCGACACAGCGACGAGGCCCTTGGTGACCTGGGTCCGCACGTTCTCCGCCGCGACGCCGCAAAACACGCCCGGCACCTTCGCACCCGCCATGCGCTCGGCGTCGCGCACCGCGCTCCCGACCGCCCGGGTCGTCTCCTCGATATCCCGAACGACCCCGCGACGCACACCGGTGGTGCGCGCCAGACCCACGCCGAGGATCTTCATCGAGACCGATCGCCCCTCCCCCGTGATCTCGGCGATCACGGCGCAGGTCTTCGTGCTGCCGATGTCCAGCCCGGCGACTACCGATTCACGCTTCACGCTCTCCCCCGACGTACGACGACCCACCCCTCGAACCGGGCATCGAGTTCCCGAAACGGGATCTCCTGCTGCGCGAGGTGCAGGCGAACGGCTTGCACGGCTCGGATATCGTCCTCCACCGCGCCCGACCCCAGGAGGACTCGGCGAGTTCCCATCTCCAGAATAACGGATTGGTCCCGGCCGCGCCGTGCGGCATCCACCTGCTCGAACAGGGTGGCATCGGCACGACGCACGAGCGTGAGAATCCGGGTCAGCACCGAATCCGGCCGTTCCACGATTGGGAGATCGAAACCGGTGGCCGCAGCGTCGTACGGGAGGGGATGCGCCACGCCGTCGAGCGGGACGAGCCCGCGACTGCCGCGCGCAAATGCTACGGGCAAGGCCTCGACCACCGTGACCCTGAGGGTCGCCGGCAGGCGTCTGCTCACGGTGGCGCGGCGGACTCCCGGGACCGCTTCGGCCCGCCGCTCCACCTCGCCCAGGGGGTCGAACAGATTCAGGTCAGCGGGCAGCATGAGGCCGACGAGGACACGCTCCGGCATCAGATACCGCACGCCCACCAGCTCGACTTGGCGCACCTGGAAAAAGTCGATCCGCCGCAGCACCACCGGCAGCAGCGCAACGCCGAGGACGACCGCTCCGACGAGGAGCGCGAGGAGCGTGAGTCGCCGCTTCACGCCGCCGCGCCGCTGAGCTGTCGCATGAGTTCCCGACCAACGTCAGTGATGTCACCGGCGCCTAGCGTCACGACAACATCGCCGTCCGCCACCAACGCGGCGACTCGATCGGTCACTTCAGCGCGGACCGGTACCCACTCCACGGTGGCCCCCGCCATGCGCGCCGCCTGAGCGACCACCTCGCCGGTCACGCCGGGTATCGGCCGCTCACGGGCCGGGTACACTTCGGTCACCACCGCCTGATCGGCCATCGCGAGGGCGATCCCCATGGCCTGTCCCAGGTCTCGCGTGCGGGAGAACAGGTGCGGCTGAAAGACGGCCACGAGGCGGGCCTCCGGATACCGCTGCCGCAAGGCACCCAGGGTCGCGGCGACTTCGGACGGATGGTGCGCGTAGTCGTCGAGGACGGTCACCCCTCGCACGGTGCCGAGCAGCTCGAATCGCCGACCCACGCCGGCGAACCCCGACAGGCCATCAACAGCGCCATCCACGTCCGCCCCGACCGCCAGGGTGGCGCCGACGGCCATGGCGGCGTTGCGCAGGTTATGGAGCCCCGGCACGCGCAGCTCGAGCCGCACGGTGGTTCCGTCCGGCAGCGTCAGGGCGGCGGCGTTTCGCTTGGGCCCGCGCACCACGTCCGTGAGCCGGAGGTCCGCGTCGGCGGCCAGCCCGACGGTCCACACCGGGACCGAGACGGCCTCACCCACGCGCTTGGCCCCACCGTCGTCGGCTCCGATCAGGACCCGTTCCGCCCGTCCGGCGAACCGGATGAACGCCTCCTCAAGGGCCTCGAGCGAGCCGTAGCACTCCAGGTGATCGGCTTCGACGTTGTTCACGAGGGCGACCGTGGGCGTCAGCTCGAGGAACGAGCGGTCGTACTCGTCGGCCTCGACCACAAAGAGCTGATCGCTCCCGAAGCGCACGTTGCCCTCCCACGCATCCACCCGGCCACCGACGAGGGCTGTGGGGTTGCGGTCCGCGGCGATGAGCGCCTCGGCCACCATCGCCGTGGTGGTCGTCTTCCCGTGGGTGCCCGCCACGCCGATCACCTTCCCGCCTTCGACGACCGCCGCCAAGGCGCGCGCACGCGTCACCACCGGCACATCCGCGGCTCGCGCCGCGACAACCTCGGGGTGGTCGGCCGGTACAGCAGCCGTATAAACTAATGCCCGGGCATCACTTACATGGCCCGGGTCGTGGCCGGGCAGCACGACGGCGCCGCGGCGCCTGAGGTCGGCCGCCGCTTCGGGATGGAGGTCACAGCCGGAAACCGCAACTCCGCGGCGCAAGGCGACGAGTGCTAGCGCACTCATCCCGGCGCCCGCTATCCCCATGAAGTGGATGGGTCGGGGATCGTCTGGGACAAAGAGCTGCATCGGTGGGCAGCAAATATAAGGCGATCGCGAAAGTTGCGAAAGGTACTGGACTTAGCTCACTAGGGAGAGAATGTGGCGGGCGATGTTTTGGGCTGCTTTCGGGTACCCGCGGGCGGCCGCCGCCGCGGCCATCCGGGACCGATCGACCGGAGATTCGAGCAGCCGCCGGACCGCGTCGGCCAGCGAAGCGGCGGTCAGCCGGTCCTGGCTCAACCGGATGGCCGCTCCGGCGCTCTCGAGTGCCTCGGCGTTCCTGGCCTGGTGCCCACCCGCCGCACTGGGGAGTGGCACGAGTACGGACGGCAGTTCCCACGCGCACAGCTCCGCCGTGGTCATGGCCCCCGCTCGGGCGACGACGACGTCCGCCGCCGCATACGCCTCGGCCACCGGGTCCCAGAACGGCCGCACGAGGCGCGCGCCCGCCTGGTGCAGCGGCTTGAACTCCTCGAACATCGCCGGCCCCGTGCTCCACAGCACGCTGTAGGCTTCGCACGAGCCGGCGCGGATGGCCCCGGCGAGTGCGTCGTTCACGGCTCGCGCCCCCTGGCTCCCTCCCATGACGAACATGACCGGCCGATCGGCGGGCAACCCGAGACGAGCCCTGATCTCCGCGCGGTCCGGCCGCGGGTCGGGTGGCGGCGCGATGGGGTTGCCGTACTGGCACACCTCGGTGCGGCGCCCCGGACGGAGATGCAGCCGGGCCTCCGGATATCCCAAATGCACTTGCCGCGCTCGGCCGGCGAGCCACCGAGTCGTGAGCCCGGGGAACGCGTTCTGTTCCTGCAGCACCATGGGCACGCCACGCCGCCACGCCTGCCACAGGATTGGTCCGGAGGCATAGCCCCCGGTTCCAATGGCCACCGCCGGTTGCTCGTCGGCCAGCAGCCGAGCACCGGCTCGGAGCACACGCGCGACGATCAGAGGCCAGCGCAGGTTCCGCCACCACGCGCGACGGTAGAATGGCTCGACGGGCAGGAGATGGTACCGGAAGGCCCGCGTGGGGAGGATGGCGGCTTCCACACCGCGTTCGGCTCCCACCAGAACCGGTTCGACGTCGTCGGCCTCCGACCGGAGCGCTTCGGCCAGGGCAAGCGCCGGCATGAGGTGGCCCCCTGTTCCGCCGCCGGCGACGAGCACGCGAATCACGCGCTCGGCTCCCGCCGGCTCCGCAGCACCGCGATGTTCATGAGTACGCCGGTGGCGAGGAACGACACCAGGAGCGACGACCGGCCGAACGAGATGAACGGCAATGAGATCCCCGTGGTCGGCACCACGGCCATCGTGACGCCGATGTGGAGCACGGCCGCGAGCCCGATCATCACGGTGATGCCCGTGGCGAGGAGCATGCCGAAGGTGTCGGACGCGCGGCGCGCGATCCGGAACCCGAGCGTGAGGTAGAGCCCATAGAGCCCCACCATCACACACACCCCCACGAAGCCCCATTCCTCGCCGATCGTGCTGAAGATGAAGTCGGAGTAGGCGTACTGGAGGTGTCCCAGTTTCTGCAGTCCCTCGCCGAAACCGACGCCGACGGCGCGACCGGCCCCCATCCCGATGAGCGACTGGTTTATCTGCCAGTTGGCCTCCGCCGCGTCACTCCCCGCGCTGAGAAACCCGACCATCCTGGCCAGACGGTACTGCACCGACGCGATCTGGTGCCACGCGATCGGCACCGCGGCGACACCGAGCACAAGGAAGTGTCCGATTTTCGCTCCGGCGGCGAACAAGATCGTTCCGGCTATCACCAACAAGACCGCCCCGGTCGAGAGATCCGGCTCGAACACCACGAGACCCGCCAGCGGGACCAGAATCACCAGAAACGGGAGTAGGCCCCTGCGGAAGCCCCGCAGCGTGGCGCCCTTCTTCGCCGCGAGCATCGCGGTCCAGAGCACGACGACGAATTTCGCGAACTCCGACGGCTGTATCCTCCCACCGAATGCCCGGAACCAGCGGCGGGCGCCGTTCACCTCGGGTGCCACGGCATGCGTGAAGGGGAGGATCAGCACCAGCAGCAGGAGCGCGGTCACGCCGAGCAGCGGCCACGCCAGTGGGCGCCATCGGTGGTAGTCGACCCGCGATGCGATCACCAGCAACAGCACGCCGACGATGACGCCCAGAAGCTGTTGGCTCGCGAAGTGGCTCCCGGCGTGTCCATCCTGTACCGCCCAGATGCTCGACGCGCTGTACACCACCGCCACGCCGAACACGCCGAGGGTCGCGGCGAGGATGCCCAGCAGCCGGCTCTCCCAGAGGCGGGTCTCGTCGCGCGCGACCATCAGCGCGATTCCACGAGGGCGCGGAACCGGTCGCCGCGCTCCTCGAAGTTGGCGAACTGGTCGAAGCTGGCGCAGGCGGGAGACAGCAACACGGCCCCGCCCGTCGGCGCGACCTGCCCCGCACGGGTCACGGCATCATCGAATTGCCCCACCGATTCCACGAGACCGGTCGAAGTGAGCTCGCGGACGAGTTGCGGTGCGGCTTCGCCGTACGCGATCACCCGAACACACCGAGACCCGAGCAGCGGCTGGAGTGGCGCGAACGACTCTCCCTTCGGGTGTCCACCGGCGATGAGCACGTAGGGACGGTCCATCGCGCGCAGCGCGACCGCGGCGGCGGCCACGTTCGTGGCCTTGGAATCATTGATCCACGTGACCGATCCCACGGTCCGGACCGCTTCCAGCCGATGCGCCGGCGGCCGGAAGCTCCGGATCCCCCTCGCGATGGCGGCGGGAGTCACGCCAGCGGCCTGCACGGCGAGGGCCGCCGCGAGCACGTTCTCGACATTGTGATCGCCGAGCAGCTGGAGTGAGGACCGCGGCACGCGCACGGATTTGTCGAGCACGAGCTCGCCCGACGATCGATCGAACCACGCGTCTGTCCGGCCCCGCACACTGAATCGGACGTGCCGTCCGCGGATCCCGCGCGCAAGCTCACCCACCGCGTCATCGTCCCCGTTCAGGACCCACACCGAGGCATCGCTCGCGTTTCGAAACAACAGGCGCTTGTCGGCATAGTACGCGTCGACGGTCGGATACCGATCGAGATGATCGGGGGCCAGATTGGTGAGCACGCCGACGGCGGGGACGAGATGAGGCGAATCGTGCAGCTGGAACGACGAGACCTCGACGGCAATCCACATCGGCCGCTCGGGGTCGTCGACGAGCTCGGTGAGCGGGCGACCGATGTTCCCCGCAGCGGTCGAGGGCACACCCGCCTCGCTCAGGAGGTGGGCCACACAGCGGGTCGTCGTCGTTTTGCCGTTGGTGCCCGTCACCACGATGAGCTTCGCATCGCCCAACGCCCGAGCGCCGAGATCGAGTTCGGCCACGATCTCCACGCCGGCGGCTCGCGCCGCCGCGATCGGGGGGGCGTCCGGCGGCACCCCGGGCGAGACAATCGCCGCTCGGGCCCGCCCAATCCGGCCAAGGTCGTGGCGCCCGAGCTCCGCGGAGACCCCCGAGGGTAGCCGGCGCACCGCCGCCTCCAGTGCAGGCGTGCGGGCACTGTCGGAGGCGTAGACCGAGATACCGTGGCTCGCGAGCCACGTGCTCGCGGCGACGCCACTCCTGCCCAAGCCCACGACCGCGACTTCACCCTGGCGCCATGCATCCGGGATCATCGGATCTTCAGCGTGGACAGCGCCAGGAGTGCGCAGAGAATCCCAACGATGTAGAACCGCGCGACGACCTTCGACTCGGCCCATCCGAGCTTCTCGAAGTGGTGATGCAGCGGCGCCATCCGGAAGACACGGTGCTGATTGGCATAGTCACGGCCGCGAGTCCGCCGGCGCCAACGATAGGCGCCGGTTTGGACGATCACCGATGCCGCCTCCGCCGCGAACACGCCACCCACGATGAGCAGCAGGAATTCCGACTTGAGGAGAATCGCGACGGTGCCAAACGCGCCGCCGATGGCGAGACTGCCCGTGTCGCCCATGAATACTTCGGCGGGATGCGCGTTGAACCACAGGAAGCCGAGGGCGGCACCCATGAGCGCCGCACAGAACACGGCGAGTTCGCCGGCGCCGGGCAGGTAGTACACGAACAGGTATTGCGCCGTGTCCGTCCGACCGAACACGTACGCGAACACGGCAAACGTGGTCGCGGCGATCGCGGTAAGGCCGGCCGCCAGTCCGTCGAGCCCGTCCGTGAGGTTCACCGCGTTGCTCGTCCCGGTCTCGACGAACGCCACGAACGCCACGTAGAGCACTGCCGGAAGCGGCAGCAGCACGTACTTGAAGAACGGCACGGTGGTCGTTGCGGCCGGGAGGTCGCCCCACGGCGGCCAGATGAGGAGATACGTCCCGAGCACCACGCCGAACGTGACCTGCCCAATCAGCTTGTAACGGGCGACCAGTCCCCGCGCCTTCCCCGAAATGAATTTGAGGTAGTCGTCGACGAAGCCGATGCAACCCATCCACAGGGTCGCGACGATCGCTACCACCACGAACCGGTTGGTCAACGGTGCCCAGAGCACGGCCGGCACCAGCGTCGAGGCCAGGAGGATGAGCCCACCCATCGTCGGAGTGCCACGCTTCCCCTGGTGGGAGGCGGGGCCATCGGCCCGGATCACCTGACCGATGCGTCGGCCTCGCAGGACTCGAATGATCGCCGGCCCCACGACGAAGGACAGCACGATGGCCGTCACCGCCGCTCCGGCCGCCCGGAAGGAGATGTAGTTGAACAGGTTGAAGACGATGGACTTCGACGAGAGCGGCGCGAGCAGATGATAGAGCACAGAGTGTCGTTCACCCAGAAATGATGAATGGAATGGCCTGTTCCAACCGCACGCTGCGAGAGGCCTTGACCAGGACGAGCTCGTCGCCCGCGAGGCGTTCAGCCACCAGTCGCCCCAAAGTGGCAGGGTCATCGGCCGCGATCAACCGGTCGTCCAACCGATCCGCCCATCCCGCAAACGCCGGGACGAACGCGCCGGTAACGGCCACGAGGGTGGGCCGGTGCTCCAGCACCAAGGCCGCGACCTGTTCGTGCAGTGCCGGGCTATCGCTCCCGAGCTCGAGCATCGTACCCAACACCACGACCAGCGCGCGCGAGCCGCGGAGCGTGGCGGCCGTCTCGAGCGCCGCCCGCACCGAACCCGGATTGGCGTTGTAGGCATCGTTGATCACGGTGAGCAGCCCGTGACGCATGATCTCACATCGTCCGGAGGGGAGGGCCATGGTCTCGAGTGCGCGGGCGGCCCGCTCCAAGTCGATCCCCAGCTCGACGGCGACGGCAAGGGCCAACATAGCGTTGTCCACTTGGTGCCGCCCGACCAACGGAAGTCGGACATCCACCGTTCGAAACACCAGCCGCGCCCGTCCCTCGGCATCCAGATCCCACGAGGCTGGGTTCAACTCGGCACCCGCGCCCGTGCCGGCCACCACCACGCGCCCAGTCACCCGTCGCGCTTCCCGCGCCAGCTCGGGCGGCGTCGTGCCCACCACCGCCGTCGGCACACCGTCGAGCAGGCTCACCTTCTCCGCCAACACCCCCGCAAGCGAGCCGAAGCCTTCGAGATGGCCAGGCGCGACGTTGGTGACGACCCCAAGCGACGGTTCGATGATATCACGCAACCGCGCGACTTCCCCGGGGATGCTCGCCCCGGCCTCTACGACCAGCGCCTCGGCCGAGGGGGGCGCTGCCAGAATCGTGAGTGGCACGCCGACCAGGTTGTTGAGATTGCCCTGAGTGGCGTGGACCGGCCAGCGAACGCCGACCACCCGGCCCAGCATTTCCTTGGTGGCCGTCTTGCCGTTGGTGCCCGTCACGGCGACGACCGGGCCCGACACGCCACGCCGTCGCTCTCGGGCGAGGGCACCGAGCGCCGCCAGCGTATCCTCGACTGCGAACCCCACGAGCCCGTCGGGCAGGGGGGTCCCGATGCGGACGACTGCTCCGGTCGCGCCGGCGGCCCGCGCGGCGTCCAGAAACCGGTGGCCGTCGAATCGCTCGCCCTCGAGGGCGACAAACAGCGCCCCCGGGGCGAGGGTGCGCGTGTCGGTACTGATGCCGGAGAAGCGGATCGGTGGAACCGATCCGACGCCGAGCGCCGCAGCGACCCGGTCCGCCGTCCACTGCCTCACCGGGCGCTTTCCCCCAGCAGTGACCGCACGATCTCGCGCTCGTCGAAGGGCAGATAGTCGGTGCCGATCACCTGGTAGGTCTCGTGCCCCTTCCCCGCCAGCAGCAACACGTCACCCGGTGCGAGAAGGTCCACGGCTCGGGCGATGGCCTCTCGTCGATCCACAATCCGGAGGTGCGGACCCGGCTCCATCCCAGCCACGACGTCGTCGATGATCCGCTTGGGATCCTCGGTGCGAGGGTTGTCGGACGTGACGATGGCGAGATCGGCCCCCCGAGCGACGGCGCGGCCCATCAACGGCCGCTTGGTCCGATCACGATCGCCCCCCGCTCCGAAGAGGACGATCAGACGTCCGGTCGTCAGCGGCCGCATGACCGCAATGGTGCGGTCGAGGGCATCGGGCGTGTGTGCGTAGTCGCGCAGGATGCGGTACTCGGTGGCAACGAGCAACTCCAGCCGCCCGGGAACCTGCGGTGCGGTGGCCAGTCGCGTGGCGATCTCCGCGGGAGCCATCCCCACGCCCCAGGCCGCTGCGGACGCCCCCAGCGCGTTTGCCACATTGAAGTCGCCGAGCAGCGGGATGCGCACGGAGACCGGGTCACCGTCGAAGACAAAGGTGGCTCGCGATCCCTCCGGCTCCGGCTCCACCGCCACGGCCCGCACGGTGGCCGACTCGGCGCGGCCAAACCAGACGCGGCGCAGCTGGTCCCTGGCGGTCAATCTCGCCCACGCCGGATCGTCGGCATTCACGACCTCCACCCCACCGGGGCAGACGTATTCCGAGAGCCGCGACTTGGCGTCGCGGTAGGCGTCCACAGTGGGGTGATAGTCCAGGTGATCATGCGAGAGGTTGGTGTAGACCGCGCCCTCGAGACTCAGCGTTTCGAGGCGCCGCTGGTCGAGCGCGTGGGAGGAGGCCTCCATCGCGACGGTGCGCGCCCCGCGCGCGCGCAGTGCCGCCAGGGCCGCCTGCAGGGCGACCGCGCCTGGCGTGGTGAGATTGCCGACGCCCTCGACGCGCGCGCCCAGTCCGTCGAAGGCGCCGAGCGTGCCGATCGACGCGGCGGCGGCGTCGCCATTCAGAAGGTGGCGCAGCAGGGTGACGGTGGTCGTCTTGCCGTTGGTGCCCGTGACACCCACGAGGCGCATGCCGTCACCCGGACGGCCGTACCACTCGCGCGCGACGATGGCGGCGGCGGAGCGGCCGTCCCGCACCATCACCTGTGGCACGTCGAGGTCGAGGCGGCGCTCTACGACGATGGCCGCGGCGCCGCGGGCGACCGCGTCCGGGGCGAACCGGTGGCCGTCGGCCACCGTCCCCACGACGGCGCAGAACACCGCGCCCGGCGTGATCCGACGGGAGTCGTCGGCGACCCCGGTGACCTCCACGGCATCCGGCGGCGCACTGGTGACGAGCGCCGCACGATCCAATGCGGCAACCAGGGAGGCGAGGGTCGTCACGGAGTCGGGGCCGGCGAACGTGCCGTGACCGTCACGACCGTCCCGGCGTCCACCTGACGTCCCGGGGCCGGGTCACTGCCGACGACCGTACCCCACCCTACCACCCGAACGCGCAAGCCCGCCTGATGCAGATGCCGCGCAGCGCCACGCAGCGTCAGGCCGCGGACATCCGGGACGGAGACCGAGGTGTTCGAGTCGGCCACGACGATCGGTGAGGGCCACGGCACGACCCAGCGCTCCGACTCATCGGCGTGCGGAGTCGTCGGGACTTCCACCCGCGAGACCGTGAGGCGCCCGCGGTCGATGGCACCGGTGCGCGCCGCGAGTAGTCCCTCGATGACGCGCCGGGTGAGTGGCGCCGCCGTCGCTCGGGCGTACGCTGCTCTCGGGGCGTCGAGGTTCACGACCATTACGAGCTGCGGGTCGTCTGCGGGGAAGATCGAGGCGAAGCTCGCCCACACCCGGGGGATGTAGTACCCCTCCGGTCCGGCCTGACGGGACGTGCCGGTCTTCCCGGCCAGATGGTAGCTCGTGAGCGCCGCGGTCTCACCGGTGCCGCCTTCGTACACGACCCCTTGCAGCATCGCCTTGAGCTGGTCCGCGACCTCAGGGCGCACGACCCGGCGAACGGGCCGCGGCTGATGACGGTAGACGACCTTTCCGTTGGGGGCGCGCACCTCCTTGATCAGGCTGGGCTGCAGCATGAGGCCGTCGTTGGCGATCGCAGCGTACGCCTGCGCCAGCTGCAGGACGGTCACCGAAAACTCGTATCCCATGGCGAGCGCGGCGGCCGTGGTCCCGCTCCACTGCGATGGTCGCGGCAACCGACCACGGGCTTCGGCGGGGTACTCGATGCCGGTGGGACTGCCGAATCCGAAGTCCCGTAACATCTCGTACTGCGCCTCCGGGGTGAGGCGGTCGGCAAATTTGACGATGCCGATGTTGCTCGAGACCTGGATGACCTGTTTCAACGTGAGCCACCCGCTTGGATGCTCGTCCCGGATGGTTCGGTGCTCCAGCACGAGCGTCCCCTCCTCCGCATAGACGCGATCGTCCGGATTGGCGAGGCCCCGTTCCAGCAGGGCCCCGGCGGCAAACAGCTTGGCCGTAGAGCCAGGCTCGAACACGTTGGTCAGCGCTCCGGTGCTCGCCCCGCCGCCGCGCGAGGCCAAGGCGAGGATCTCCCCGGTGCGCGGATCCAGGACCGCCACATCGCCACCTCGAGCATCGTAGCGTTCGAGTGCGCCTTCCAACGCCGCCTCCACGATCTCCTGTAGGTCGGCATCCAGCGTCAAGTGCACATCGTGGCCCGGAACGGGGAACGCGCCGAGGCGGGACGGCGACTCGTATTCGTTCTGGTATCGATCCTTGAGCACGACGGCCTTCCCGGGGATACCGCGGAGCAGGGAGTCCACCTCGCGCTCTATCCCGCCGGCGGGCCGGCCCTCCTCCGCCGGAAATCCGATGACACTGCGGCCCAGCGTCGGGTGCGGATACCGACGGGCCATTTCGGGCTCGAGGTGGACGCCGCGGATCTCGCGCAGCGGCCGCACCTGCCGGGCGGTGTACGGCCCGTGGAAGTGGACCCAGCGCTGGCGCAATCGCTGGCGGACGCGGGACGCCGGCTCCCCGAGCTGCGAGGCGATCAGCCGCGCAGCCTGGTCGCGGTTGCGCAGCTCGTTGGGCGCCACACCGACCCGGAACACCTCTTCGGTGTAGGCGAGCACTTCCCCTTTTCGGTCGTAGATGGTACCGCGCGGCGCCTCGAGCGTCTTCTCCCTCGTCCGATTCGCCGCGGCAGTCGCGGCATGCCGCTCGCCTTCCAGGAGCTGGAGCTGGGCCGCACGAACCACGAGGCCCACGAGTCCGAGCGCGAACAGCGCCTGGACCAGCTGGAGGCGGCGAATCGGTCGGATCATCAAGGTCAGTGATGAAGGGTATCCGGCGCGGCGAGAATTACGATCTCCGAGTCGGCGGCGGCTCGGAGTCCCAACTTCTCGACGCGGTCACCCAGCACGCTGCGGCTCTCGGCCCGCCCCACCCGCTGCAGCAACTCCGTTCGCTGCGCCTCCAGGTCGGCGCGCTCGACACGAAGACTGTCGAGCGCGGCGGCCGCCAGCACCGACGAGGTCTGTCGCGCCACGACCCAGAACAGGATGCCGAGGACGAAGACGAGCCACAGCATGACCCAGAGGCGGCCTCTAGGGCGTCGCATCGCGCACGAATCCCCGCAGCTTCGCGCTTCGGGCCCGAGGGTTCACAGCGGTCTCCTCCGATGTCGGGACGACTGGCCGGCGTGGGTCCACCCGCCCCAGTGCATGCCCGCGGCACGTACAGGTCGGTTGCTCCACGGGGCACACACAGGATCGCGCCCACTCCCGGAACGCGTTCTTCACCACCCGGTCTTCTCCAGAATGATAGCTAATCACCGCAAGTCTGCCGCCCGGCACGAGAGCGTCGCGCAAGGCGGGGAGTGCCGCCCGGAGCTGGCTCAGCTCATCGTTGACCGCCATCCGCACCGCCTGGAAGATACGGGCGAAGTCCGACGGTCCCGATCGCGGCCCCAGCGTCTCACGAATGGCGTTGACGAGGTCGTCACTCACGGCGAGCGGGCGGCGGCGGCGGCGGCGGGCGATGACCGCGGCCAATCGGGATGCCCGGGGTTCGTCCGCGTACTCGCGAAACACCCGCGCCAGTTCCCGCGGCGACCGCGACGCGAGCAGGTCGGCCGCCGTCGGACCGTGGCGGGCCATGCGCATGTCGAGCGGGACACCTGGCCGAAACGAGAAGCCGCGGGTGTCCTCGTCCAGCTGGCAGGACGACACACCGAGGTCGAGCAGCACGAAGTCGGGACGGAATGCGGTGATCGCCTCCAGGGCCTCCCGGTCGGCGAATGCGGCCTCGAGCCACTGGATGGCGGGATCGCTGAGGTGCTGCTGCGCGCGGCGCAGGGCGTCGGGATCGCGATCAATGGCCAGCACCTCGGCTTTCAGCGCCCGCAGGCGCTCAGTGTGCCCACCGTCACCGACGGTCGCATCCACCGCGCGACGGCATCCCGCGGCCAAGCGGGCGACGGCGTCGACCAGAACGGGAACGTGACGCGTCACCGGCGGCCGACGAAACGCAAACGACCCCGTGGGCGCTTCCCACGGGGTCGTCCGCATCTCCCTCGGTGTTCGATCGAGCGGGGCTGACGGGACTTGAACCCGCGGCCTCCGGTGTGACAGACCGGC
>CAYGCN010000008.1:42471-49500 GCA_964348385.1 uncultured Gemmatimonadaceae bacterium | reverse complement strand
GAACTAGGGCTGCCCAGCGTGAAGAAGATCACCCGGGCACTGTACGAAGAGGGAGTTATCCAACGGGAGGGAGAAGGGAAGAGAGGAAACCCATTTCTGTTTTCAAGAAATGAAGAATGACGGAAGGGTATTCGGTTTCCCATACGGAGTTCTCTATACCCAAAACAGAAACGGAAACGATGGGGGCATGCACGCACCCGCCCGCGCCCGAGCGGGGCGGAACCATGGGGGTGCGGTGCCCCGTGGGACGCCGTGTCCCGTGTGCGGATGGGGCCAACGTGTTATGGGGCTGCACGTTAGGCGGTGCGTCCCAAGGCGGGTAACAGGGCAGTGGTAACAGATCAAACGAACGGAGAGTGAACGGGACGGGAACGACCGCCGCGTGGGGGTGCCTCCACCTTGGGGCCGGTCAACCCGTAACACGGGCCACGTCGCTGTGCTGCGCGGGGCATGGCCAGTCCCTACCCCCTACTTCAACCGAGATCGTGGCATGTGGGGGATTCTGAGCGCAACGGGAACGAGCGAGGGGGAGCATGAGGGTAAGAACGCAACCACCCGGCGCGGGGCCGGGCGGTTCTATCGGGGAGGTGCAGGTGTCAACGCTTGTCGGGCGGAATCACCCACCATCGGACGGCCATAATGGTGTTCTCTCGCGGGCTGGTGGTGCCCCAGAACCAGTTGTGCCGACCGCCTTGTTCGGCCGTCTGATACACGAGGCCGTTTGCCCCCAGCTTGGCGGCCTCTTCTCTCGCTTTTCGGAGGTGCCCTTGGGCATCCGTCAAGGCTGCGTCACCCTTGGTGAATATCACCGCAATGCGCTCAAAGCCGATGGTGTCAGCTCGCAGTTCCTCTGGCTGCATAAAGACGGTGACTTCCTCGGGATCGATTGGAGGATAGGTGCTTGGGGAGAGCTTCTCGGTTTTGGCGGTGACGCATGCAGCGAAGACGAATACGACCAAGAGCAGTGTCTGCCGCTTCATAGGTACGCCTCACTTGCAAGTGAGATAATCTCCGCAAACCATACAGCAGAGCTGTCGTGAGAACCAGTAGAGGAATTATCGGAAATGACGTTGAGCAAGCAACGCGCCCGTGAACTTGGGCGGCTCAGTGGTGAGGCGCGCCGCCATCGGGCGGAAGAACGGCGGGTCCGTCGTGCGGTGGAAGCCACCGCGTTCAAGGTGGCGCGTGAGGGGCTGACGGTCGAGCAAGCGATACAGCGGTTCTGGCCCGAACTCAAGGCGCCGTCCTGGCGCGGGTGGCACGTGTTCCTACGTGGACTGTTCGGGCGGTCAATTCCGGTCACCGACCCCAGCTTTGACGCAGCCGTACCCCGACGCCTCGAATTCTTCGAGCAGCACACGGGCGGACGCACGCCCCCCACCGAGCCCGTAAGGGAAGCGTGGGCCATCTGTGGGCGTCGGTCGGGCAAGAGTCGAGTCGCTGCGTTGTTGGCATCCTACATCGCCACGTGTCGAGATCACTCCGACGTGTTGGCCCCTGGGGAATGGGGGACCGTTGCGATTGTCGCGAGTGATCGGAGACTGAGCCGCAACGTCTACAGCTACGTGGTCGGGTTCTTAGAAGCCGTCCCCGAGCTAGCGGCATTGATCGAGACGAAACGGAAGGATTCTATCGACCTCTCGACGCATATCCGCATTGAGATACACACGTGTTCGTTCCGAGCGCTGCGGGGCTACAGTCTACTCGCGCTGATTGCCGATGAAGTGAGCTTTTGGCAATCCGACGAGGACGGCACCAACCCCGACCGGGAAATACTGACGGCGGCCCGACCGGGGCTCGCGACGGTGCCCACGTCGTTGTTGTTCGCGATTACGACGCCATACCGAAGGGCGGGGGAGACGTGGCGGACCTTCGAGCAGCACTACGGGAAGGATAGTCCGGTGCTGGTGTGGCGTAGTCCGTCCCGCGACATGAATCCAACCTTACCCGTTGAGGTAGTGGACGCTGCGCTCGATCGCGACCCCGAAGCGGCGGCGGCGGAATTCCTGGCCGAGTTTCGGTCCGACATTGCGGGGTTCATTGACGCCGACACGCTGCAACGCTGCATGCTCGAAGGGGTGGCCGAAATCCCGCCCGTGGCGGATGTGAAATATCACGCCTTCACTGATCCGGCCGGGGGCACGGGGGGCGACAGCTTTACGCTCGCCATTGCTCACTATGACAACCAGTGTGCCGTACTCGACTGCATCCGAGAGGTGCGCCCGAAGTTTTCACCCGAGAACGTGGTCGAAGAATTCGCCGGGGTGTTGAAAGACTATCGGTGTTCCACCGTGACGGGGGATAAATACGCAGCGGCGTGGGTGGTGGAGAGCTTCACCCGGCACGGGATCAACTACAAGACGAGTCCCGCCAGCAAGTCGGACCTCTATCTCGCAGCGTTAGGCCCGTTGAATAGTGGCCGGGTGTCGCTGCTCGATCATACGAGGTTGCTAACGCAATTCCGCTCCCTGGAAAGGCGCACGTCACGGACGGGAAGGGATATAGTCGATCACCCGCCGCGAGCGCATGACGACCTATGCAACGCCGTCGCCGGGGCCTTGGTCGCCGCGCTCGACCGACGGCGGGCGGAGCCCCTGATCGTCGGCCCCACGGGTGTCCGTGTCAACCGTCGTCATTCGGATTGGCAAGGTTTCCGACCCCAGGACCGGCGCGCCTTCGATTCGCGGTTTTTCGAGTGGCACGACGGGCCATGATGAAAAGAAATCGCCGAGCGAAACGGCACCCATGTGAGGCGGCCTCCGGACCACGGGGGCGGGGTTCTATCATGGCGCTGAGATCTCAACAGAGTGTCAACAGGGTTGCGTATGGATGTCTGGTGAGCTTGGCCTTCTCTGGTGGAGACAATCCTGGTGAGCGATACTTCTCCCGGCAACGGCTAGACGATAGTGCCGCGATACTGGGGGGTGTCATGTTCGCAAAGGCGGTGGGAAAGGCGCTGCAATTCACCCGACCAGTTGTGATATCATGTCTGTCAGTCGGAGGGCGGTGTACATCGTCGGTGGCAACGTACATTGTCGTGAACAAGGAGGGATGGATCCTCACGGCGGCCCATGTGTTCACGCAGATCCTCGCGCCGCTCGGGAAGTCTCATGCGGAGTATCAGAAGAATCGACCAGCGTACGACAAGATCAGAGCGATGAACAAAGGGAAGGAGCGCTCCAAGGCGCTTAAGCGCCTTGGGCGTGAGGCCGAGGACACCATCGTCAATTACTCGCCGTGGTGGGGGGTGGATCGTGTGGTCATCAGAGACGTTCAGCTGTGGGAACGGTGTGATCTGGCCCTGGGGCGGCTGGATCCGTTCGAAAAGGGGCATGTCAGCGAGTATCCCGAGTTTCGGGATCCTTCGAACAACCTCCTAATGGGTACGAGTCTGTGTCCGCCTCGGGTTCCCTTTTCCGATGCTGGATACGGTATTCGACGAAAAGGCAAACGCATTTCGGTTTGACCCTCGACTGAGACTTGCCGCGTTTCCCATTGAGGGAATCCACACAAGGGTCTTGCACGTTGGCGACGAAGGACCGAATCCCGTATTCATTGAGACATCGAGTCCTGGCCTGAAGGGACAAAGCGGTGGGCCGATATTTGACGTAGAAGGCTACGTCTGGGCAATTCAGAGTCAGACTCACCACTACGATCTTGGGTTCGACCCGAAGAGTCCTGATGGCAAGGTCGAGCGGCAATTCTTGAATGCGGGACTTGGCACCCACCCGGCCCGCATACTTGAATTCTTGGACAAGCACAACGTCTCACATCGGGTGCAGAAATGAACTACAATGAACGTGTCTCCAACGCCGGGGGACTCACGTGGTCGTGCGCCACGTTGGCACCACCGATGGATTTTTCGGAGCCCCAACCGCTATTGATCAGCACCATGCCTACGGGCACTTCAAGCGCTGAGGATCGGCGGTTTGACCTCAACGAGTGGGCACAACAGTTTCGGCGTCCCTTCGTGGGCGGTGATTGATTAATCCACGATGCGGCGTGCATTCATCGAGACGGCCTCACCTTGGCGCCCAGCTGTCATTGCCGGGTCCACTACGGTTGAGATGAACGGATGATGGGGGCTGAAGGTCACCGCCCGGCTGGGGGCCGGGCGGTGAATGAGGACGAGTGCGGGCTCTATTTCAGGTAGATTTGGCCCAAAAAGTCGTTCTCACAATACTGGTCAAAGAGGTTACTGACCACTGATCCGACCTCGCGGATTTCGAGTCGGTCGGCAGCCTGCCAGAGGATTACTCCCAGGAAGAACGCTTGGTCAGTTGGCGGGTCCTCGGTGAGCGTCGCGATCTCGGTGCCACCCGCCTTGAACGTGAACGTGAACTGCGAGTCCTGTGGGTCTGGGCAACCGCTCACGTCGCCAATTAGGAATCCGTCCTGCATCCACAGGCCGAAAGCCGTCACGGGAGTGGCGAACGTGATATTGATGTTCTCCGCGCCGCTCACGCCAAACTCGAGTCCGGGGAGAATGGGCGTGTAGGGCTTTACCCCGTTGAGAAACCCTCCGGCACTCTCCATCGACACGCCGTTTTCCGTGTATGGAGTGGTTGTTCCCTCCTTGAAGTCTGGATAGATAACGGTCAGCACTGCATCCGTTGCCGCCACGAATTCCCCTTGGTCGTAGAACACAAGTGCGCGGGTCGCCGTCGCATTGAACACACCATAAACGAGCTTCTCGCCGGACGAACTCACGGCGCGGGCCTCGAGGCGTTGCGGTCCCGGCTCGCCCAATGTCCAATACTCCTTCGCAATCCCTTGGGGGTCCGTCGTCGCGACACCCGCAAAGACCGACCCGCCGCCCTCGACCACGCGGAAATTCACCACTTGGTTCGGTAAGCCCGCGCCGGATCGTGGGTGCACCACCTTCACGACCAACGGTTCTGGCAGCTCGGTGAACGGCAAGCCCTCTTGGCCGTCACCGGACACCACGAGGAGCTGTAGGTCAGCGGGATCGATGTTGGCGATGGGTTCTTGACAGGCGATGAGTGTGAGAAAGATGGCGCTAGCGAGTAAGCGTTTCATCGTCCCCTCCCTCCAAACGCGAGTGGCCCTCTCAGCGCACGGCCTGAGGGCGTCTCTCGACTGCGAAATCGGTTTCTGTTGTCGCTAACGTGCGAGCGAGTGCGACCGCTCGCAATAGCGCACCGACGCTACAGTCGGAGTGTTTCCGTTGGGATTCTGTGCCGCGTCTTAGCGAGGCAAGAGAAAGCCCCGAGCGCGGCGTGACGCTCGCCGTTGGGTGGTGAAACGACGGTGGCAGGACTACCTGGCGGCAGCTTCAAGAGCGGCAGAATACAGCCGTCGCCAATGAACAGAGGCGCACCGCTCCTTAGGGGCATAACCAACTTTCTTGCCGGTGGTACCAGGCGACAACAACTCAGCGGCTCGCTCAACATAGTACCGGTATTCTCTCGTCAACTCTTCTTGGCGGACCTCGTCGCGCAGACGAGCCGTCTGTGCCATCGAGGCGAGTTCTTCGGCGGCCCGGCGTTGGGCTTCCGCCGTCCTCATGCAGCTTGGGCAGTCCGCGTAGCTCCACGCGGCCTCCCGCACCACGCTGTCAGTTTGAGCTTCGATGTGTTCAACCAGCAACACCTCAATAGCGGCAAGACTCTGGCGTCTCTCTGGCGTGTCGGCGAACACGCGGGCTTGGCGGATGCTGGATAGGGCATCACCCAAAACCATCACAGCGAACCCGCGTATTCTGCAAGTTTCTTGAGCAGCCGCGAAACCGTGCCCCGTCATCAGGGACAGGACCAGGACGACCATGACGTAACGCATCACCAACTCAGGGTTGCGAGCTATCGTCGCGGCCTAGGTAGCGTGTCACCGCCGGTCGCGGTCGCTTGCGTGATCGGAGCCCAGAGATCAGGGGTGACCGCTGCAATGTCCCCGTCGGTTGGCTGTTTGTACACGATGTGAACGTGCAAAACGGAGGACTCGGGCGTGACGGAGGTTACGAGAGTGTTTGCCCGCAGTTGCTTGGTGTCAGCGCCGAGAATCCGATTGTTGAGTGGGTTGATGCGTGGAGCATACACAGGCACGATGTCGCCTGGAACGAGTCCTCGTGATGATCCGAACGGTATGGTCCATGTCAGCGGCGACGGTGTTCCATCATGGGTCAATGAGGCAACGTACAGACTGTCTTCCCTGACAAAGGCTACCTGCGAAAGGCTGGGAGAGACTTCGGCTTCGTAAACCCTCGGAAGCAACTGGACCGCCAGCAGATTGTCTTTCGTTCCCACCCAAAACCGATACGTCCTCTTAAACGCAGACGTGCCAGCGCGCGCTCCTTCATGCCGCTGTGCGTCTCCCTCCGCGATGCTTCTAGCACGAGCCCTTACCCATTCCCGGGTACCCGGGAGAGTCGAGAATAGGATGTCGAGATCAAGGCCGTACTGAATGGACTCGTCGGCCAAATTGTAGTACGAAAGACGCTCAATAGTCGTTTCATCGGAGCCAAGTTCAGCCTCGTTTAAGTCATTGAGGTCGAGCCCGCGAACGACCGGCTCTGCAAGAGAAGTGTACAAGTATAGGCGCAGAAGAGTGTCCCCCACCCATTTTGTTCTCGCCGCTGCCCTCGACCCGGCCAACGCGAGGGCCACGTTGGCCACGTCAATCGAAAGTCCTGTCCCCAGATCATAGACTGCGAGGACGTACTTCGAAGGGCCGGGGTAAACGTATGCCACACGTAGACCATCAGGTGACCAAGTGACACCAGTTACGCGATTCGCTGGAGGAATAAGAGGTCGGCTGCTTGCGCCCCTCGGTGTAGCGGACCACAAGGTAAGCTGAAAACTGTATACTCCAACCTTCTTGACATACAGCAGCTTCTGACCGTCCGGCGACCACCGCGGGCTCCCAGCCGGAAAGTCCACCAAGGTCGGTGTGGTTACGCGAATCCGAGTGACGTCCGAGTATTCGGGTCGCTGCTGGGCAGCGGCGGGCGCTCCGGAGCATGCTACGACAAGGACGGCAGCTACAGAGAGTGGAGGCGCGTTCATATTCTCC
>CAYGCN010000008.1:38909-42461 GCA_964348385.1 uncultured Gemmatimonadaceae bacterium | reverse complement strand
CTGGGCTAGGGCCACCAACCGGCCGGTGGGTACAGCCACATCGCCGTCGGCAATGGCGATGACTTCACATCGATGGTGGGCGGTCTCGTCGTCGGGCTGGCGCCAGGCTGCGGCGTCTGCCGGGCGGCGGGGCCCGGAGGCCACCGATGAAGATTGTCGTGTCGACGTTCCCCTACGATGCTGCGCGTTTATGCGAGCGCAAGAGTCGTAGCAATGCCACAATTGAAACGAAACGGTCCCGTATGCCTCTCGCGGTTGAGAGCTGTGCTGTTGCTGTTGACGTGCTGTTGAGAGTTCCGCCCTACCGTCGCGCATCCCTCACCGGAGGCTGCGATGATCGTGGTGCGCGAGGCGCTGACGCTCGACGAGATCCATGTGGTGGCGCGAACTGTTGGCGCAGCACTGGAGCCGGTGGCCATTGGGAACGTCATCGGAACCGAAAGCCCCAAACGCCGCGTGACGCTCGGGGCTGGTCAAAGCAAGCCGCTCGGCCGCGCGCCGGGCGGTGAGGATTTCGGTCAACTCCATCTAGTCAAACGTCAAGGAGCCGTTGACCAGTTCGGTCGCCTTTCCGGTGATCGGATTGACGTGTTCCGCGAATGTGAACCGGAAGGTTCCCCCGTCTACAAGCGTACCCCGCGCTGTGGCGGTCAGTCGCGGCTGCTCTGCAGTGCCGCCGGATGGATGCAGTTCCTCGACAAAATGGCTTGCGAACCCGACAACGACCTCCTCGCGATCCAGTTCGGACACGCTCACGAAGCCATCGTCTGCAACCTCGTCAAGAATCGCGGTGGGAATGAACCAGAACGGTACAGGGGCGATCCCGTGAAGACTCACCTTTCGGGGCACGAAATCTCCGGGATTCGCGCGGATGTTGGAACCTGTGACCGCGAACTCCGCTCCCAAAGCGCGGAAATCGAACTGGAACCCCAGCAAGTTGAAATCCTCCGGGACAAGCGAGGGATCGGTGACATAGAAGTAGATGACCGCATAGTCGTCCACGCAGCAGAGGGGACCTCGCTCCCAGTAAGGCAAGGCTTCGGTCGGTCCCCGGACCCCGGCGAGGGGCGAATGCAGTTGGAGATCAGTGGGTTCCGAGGGTCCGGCGTCGCACGCGACCAGCAGCAAGGGCACAGCGAACGTGGGGATTAGGCGAGAGAAGCGCATGTTCCACTCCTTGTGAGGGTGAGCAGTAGTCCAAGCTGTCAGCGGCGTTCTCGGGGGATTGCGTTCGGCAAAAGTAGAGCGCAGACATTGCGACCGCAACAGTTGCAAATCCGCCACAACGCGAGTGATGTGGTCGGGTTTGTGTTGAGCCTCCGTTGACACCCCCGCCTACCGTCGCGCATCCCTCGCAGGAGCACGCGATGGACCGTCTTTGCCCCTTCTGTGACGACGTGATGACGTGTTGGGCGCGAGGCCGCTACGCGCCACAGCTCTGCTTCGGCGCGAAGTCCTTCGCTCAGTGAGATGAACTATGGGTGTCCGACACCCATATAGACTCAAGGGGCAGGCACCCGCTAAATTTCCCCACGTAACAGAAGACAGCAGCGTCTGACACCGCAGGGCCGCACCGCACCCGAATGGCCCATCGACCTCGGTGGTCGATGGGTTTTGCATTTGGGGGTGCACTATGTCGAAGGGCAATCCACGAATCACCATTCGGTTACCGCCCGGTCAGCGTGCGATGCTGAAGGCTGAGGCAATGGCACGTCACTGCACCGTGAGCGATCTGCTCCGGCGGCTGGCGCACGAATTTCTGAAGAGGAGGGACAACCCATGAAGCAGTGGCATCCAACGGCGACGCGGGAGCAGCGTGAGCGTATCCGCGATGAGGAGGCGAGCACACGGCTGCGCACGATTGCCGACGCAGCGAAGCAGCTCAAAGCCGCAGGACTCGATGCGCCGCAGGTCCTGGCGTTGCTTCGCGAGTCGTTCCCCGACTTGGCGAGTGCACTCCGAGAATTACCAGATGAGGCGCGGCTAGAGATCACCAAGACGTACCACGCGGTAACGAAGGCAGAGCGCGACTACGAGTGCGACCTCGACTCAGAGGACGGCCGCGTGGCACTCATCACCAAAACGGCGCGGCGACTCGGGTATGCGGGCACTGGCGCTCAGGCGTCCACTCAGTTCGTGGACGCCCACCCGGATCTCTACGCATGGGTTCGGTGTGCACCGGCAGCCCGCGCTCGACCACGTCCCGAAGTGCACAAGAGCGACCCGCAAACGGTGCGGAAGATTGTGGAGGCGAAGTTCGAGGAGCTGGCCAAGAGGGAGCAGCGCGAGGGCGAGACCTACGAGGCAGCCTTTGCCCGCACATTGACCGGTGCTCGGGGCCGTGAGCTGTACGAGGTCTACAGCCATCACCGAGCGCACGACGACCCGGTGACCTTTTTGACGTTCGTGCGGCGCTGGGACCCAGAGCTTGCCAAAACGGCCACGCGCATCATCTACGGCAATTGAGGAGGAGCGGTGCCTGACACGATTGAACAACAGTGGATTGAACGCGCCGAGCGCGAACTGGCCCAGGCGCGAGAGAGCGAGTTGCAGGCAAAGGCAGCGGAGCTAAAGAAGGGACATGAGCAACGCCAGCGGGAGGCGAAGGAACACGCCGAACGCGAGGCGAACCGTGCTCGGGTCGTCTCGCTGGCAGCCGAACGTGCCGGTGTTCTCGCTGACGCGGAAGCGACAGCTGTGGCACGACTCGACGAGGCGCTCGATGCCATAGAAACGGTCGTAAGGGAACGTCGAGCCCTCGCCGGTCTCGCCCGGGAGTTGGGGGCAACCAGCGACGACGTGCGTGACCTCCAGCAGGCGGACCCACTGGTGGAGTGGGTGATCGGATCGTTGGCGCAACGCTTTCAGCGGGAAACGGGGAGGCTCGCAGGTCACGAGATCCGTCACGCAGCCGCGTCCCCGCGCAGCTTGGGAGCGGTGAAGGCGGTCTTCCAGAGACTTGGCGTAGACACCGAGGAGTTCAAGTCGGTCGCAGCGACCCGTGGAAGGAGTGAGCTGGTCGCGGCTCGGGCCTTCACATACAGCGGTAAACAGTTCCAGGCTGGCGATGTGGTTGACGGCATCGACGAGGACCGTGTGGGGTTGCTCGCCCGGACCGGGTACATCGTTGAGCGGCCGCGCTCTGGAAACTTCGAGAAGAAGGCTAAGAAGCGATGAGAAGTATGGCGGCGGGCTGCGGCGGCGGTAAGCGGATGTCGGGTGTCCTGGCACCCTCCCCCCGTCCGCCACTTCGGTCTACGGCACGGTTCCCCCGAGCGCAACGGATGATCTGCCACCGAGTGCGCGTGGGACGAAAGCGCCCCACCTCCTGGCGGCCGTGCCGATCTTCTATCGTGGGGTCGGGTTCCCGCCCTCCACAGCACGGGACGCAAGTGCGCGATACCTCCACGGCAGCGCGGCCCGGCCAAACCTATCCAGCGGAGGCATGGTGAAGAGAACCGACCGGATCGTGGCGGTGCTCGCGGTAGTCGTCTATCTGGCCGTGCTCGCCTGGGCGGCCGGCCTCGTCGGGAGGTAGATGGTGCGGCGCGG
>CAYGCN010000008.1:37780-38899 GCA_964348385.1 uncultured Gemmatimonadaceae bacterium | reverse complement strand
TGCTCGACTGCCCGCCGTCGCTGGGACATCTGACCGTGCTCGCCTTGGCGGCCGGGATCATCGGCAGGTAGAACTGTGAGGGATGGTGGACCGAGAGTCCCTTGACTGCCCGAAGAGCTACGTTTGCGGTGTCTTTCAAAGTGTCTTTGAAGAAACCTCGCAGTATCTTCGAAGTATGTTTGAGGTAAGTTGCTATGCCATTGCTGCACAATGGGTTACACGGTGACCATAGTGCTGAGCGTGCGCTGAGCGCAACGCTGAGCGTCTTAAATCTTGTGCCGCAGTGACTTAGCAACGACACTTGACTGTGCAGTGAGGCGATCCTAATGTAGAAGGTGGCTGGCGTCCAAAACTTTAGCACTGGGGTGCGCACCGTGATCGCTGACGCTCTGAAAGTTGCGTGTCCATCGCTCCACGAGGTGGCCGAGCGGGTTGGTGTCTCGCGTGCTGCGATCTACGCCTATTCCCGGGGAAGACGTACTCCGGATGCGGACACGATGCGGGCGGTGGCCTTCGTGCTCCGCCAACAGGCCGGGGAGCTATTCGCGTGGGCGGCGCAGCTCGATGCGGAGGCTGGACGGCAGGACGAATGACAGGGACTGCGGAGTATTCTGCACCGGGTACGAGAATACTGCGCCGGGGGCGCGGGAAGGCGAAGGCGTCGCTCGATCTGATTGATGCCGCCCGCGAGTTTCTGGAGGCGGCCCATCCCACCACGGTCCGGGGTGTCTGCTACCGCCTGTTCGTCGATGGGGTCATTCCCTCAATGGAACGGAAGGAGACGGCTCGGGTGAGTCGGCTCCTGACAGCCGCCCGCGAAGAAGGCGCGATTCCTTGGGGTTGGGTTGTCGATGAGACGCGGGCGCTGGAGCGGGACCCGAGCTGGCGCGACCTGGCGGCTTTCGTCCGTGTGGTCCGCCAGGCCTACCGACGCGACTTCTGGGTGCACCAACCGAGCCGCGTTGAAGTGTGGAGCGAGAAAGGCACCGTGCGCGGGGTCCTCGATCCGGTGCTCGACGAGTATGGGGTCGGCTTCCGCGTGATGCACGGGTTCGGGAGTGCTACATCCATCTACGAGAGAGCCCAAGCCGAATGTGAAGGTCTGTTGGTTGCCCTCTA
>CAYGCN010000008.1:37245-37770 GCA_964348385.1 uncultured Gemmatimonadaceae bacterium | reverse complement strand
GAGCCGTGCCCGAAGGAAGGTCGCTTCGGTCTCCGCCTTGGCGGCCCGTTCCCGGGCCTCGGCCATCATCTGACCGGCCTCGTGGAGGTTGCCCAGCTGGTCCATGAGCTTGTCCCAAGCGTCGCGGGGGACCAGCATCGTGGTGCCGTCGGGACTGGGACCCGAGCGGGCTCTACATGTCTGAGCGTGATCTTCCCGAGCGCCTAGAACGCTACGGGGGCGGGCACGTGGTCCTGGATCGGGTTGCACTCCTCGCGGCAGACTGCTCCACACTCCCGTCCTTTGCCGCCAAGGACCGCGATCCCCGATTCAAGTGGTTTGCCGAGAACTACGGAACGCAATGCTGGGAACTCGACGCGCTCGACCCGAACGCGCTTCGGGCGCGGGTTCAGAGTAGCATCGAAGCTGAGATCGACCGTGATGCGTGGTCGCTCTGCGAGCGGGCACAGGCGGCCGAACAGGACGCGCTTGAGACCCTGCTCGATAGCTGGCCGGGTGTGGGAGCATGACACGGGCCGAGTTGAT
>CAYGCN010000008.1:21715-37235 GCA_964348385.1 uncultured Gemmatimonadaceae bacterium | reverse complement strand
CGCGGAGGACAACCCGGACGGTACCATCGTGCCGATCAAGGGCCTGTGCGAGCAGGTTGCGCGGGACATCGCCCAACTCGACACGAACACCGCACCGCTTTGGCTGAACACCACTCAGTACGCCGAACTACATGGAGGTATTGGCGCAAAGACTGTCGCCCACTGGTGCGAGCAGGGGAAGATCCCCGGCGCAAAGAAGAGAGGCGAGGGTAAGCGCGGGCGATGGTTCATCCCCCGGAGTGCCCTCAACTGAGATCCCTATTCAACCCAAACAGGAGGCGACCATGAGTGAACCGGGAAGAGTGCCACTCTACACGAAACGGGGGTGGTACTACGCCGACCTTCGACAGCGCGGGGGAGGGCAGGTCGCTCTCCGCACCCGCGACGAGACGGAGGCCCTGATCGCGTTGGGGGCACGATTGGAGGAAATGAAGAGCGGCCCCCGTGAAACCAGCCCGCAGACAGCGGAGGCGATCCCGCGCCTGCTCGACTTCATGGACCAGCACTTCGAGCAGAAGCGCCTCGACGGGGATGCCCGGCAGGCGACATGCGACCGGGACCGGGCGAAGCTTGAACAGATCGCGACGTGGCTCGACAATCCCCGGCTCGACCGCATCACGAAGAAGACGGTGAAGGGCCTGAAGGTACGGCTCCAGCGGAAGGGACACGCACCGACGACCATCGCCCGCTACCTCTCTGCGTTGTCGAGCCTCATGCAGTCGGCGCTCGATGAGTTCGAGGACATCGACGGCAACCCGGTGCGGGCCGTGAAGTGGCCGAACGTCAAGAAGCGGCAGGAGCAACCCTGGCTGGAGCCCGAGCAAGGGTACAACATGATCGCGGCCGCCCAGCAACTCTCAGAGGATCGCGGGTGCGTGACGCCACGGTATCGCGGCCCGGCGTGGATCGGTCCCCTCGTGGCGGCGGCCCTGCTCACGGGAGCGCGACAGGGGGAGCTGTTCTGTCTCCAGGTAGAGGACGTGAACCTCGACGCCGCGTATACCCGCATCCGGCCGAACCATTGGCACGCGGCCTGGCGGGGGGAGGAGCGGCTCAAATCGGACCACGCTCCGCGTACCGTGCCCCTCTGGCCGCAACTCCGGCCGATCCTTCAGGGGCACATCGGGGATCGGCGGCACGGTCCTCTCTGGCCGATGCCGAACGGCCAGCCGCCACGAGACCTCCGGGGCGCGATGGACCGGGTGTTCGGTCTCGCGGGTGTCTCGAAGCCGAAGGGGAAACTGTGGCACCTGTTTAGGCACACATATGCAGCGATGCGACTTCAGACGCTCGATCATGGCGAGCCGGTGAGTGTCTACACGGTGGCCAAGGAGTTGGGCCACTCGTCTACCACGCTGATCGAGTCCACGTACGGACACCTGATTCAGCACCGGGAGAACATCCGATTGGATCGGGTGGAGTACCGGCCGCTGAAGCTCGCTCAGCGGGGGGTTGCCTAGTCCGATGGGGACCAACTCCTGTTACCCGTCCGTTACCATCGCCGCTGTTCAGAGTGATGGGCGCGCGGCGCGGGCGACGGTCCAACCCCTGCTATGTTCTTGCAGGGACCGTAGGTATCTTGACTCAAGCCCGAGTGGTGGAACTGGTAGACGCGCGGGACTCAAAATCCCGTGGGGGCAACCCCGTGACGGTTCGACTCCGTCCTCGGGCACTGGGCCAGACGGTATGGGGCCGCGGTTCTGATCACAGGAGCCGCGGCCCCGTGTGGTTCGCTCCCGGGGGATTGTGTGCCGCGCAGCCCTTGTCCCGTCCGGGTCACTCTCCCATCTTGCGTCCCCGATCGACCCATGATCTCAGCCACGCATTCCTCGGCCAACGAAGGTGGATGATGCGACGACGTTCCTTCAGCTGCGCAACTGCGGGGTTGGCGCTGCTCTCGCTGCTGGGATGCAGTGAGCCGCTGACCATGGACGACGTGTTGGGCGATTGGGAAACGGAATCGGTGAGCGGGGTTTCGCTCCCGGGAACGATCCCGTACGCCAACCTGCTCGGCGGCACCGATTCGATGCGCCTGGAAGCCGCCCAGTGGTCGTTCCTGGAAGGGGGATGGTGCTCCGAAACCGCACACGTGGACGGGGAGGTCCGCACCATCGGTCACGCCGACTGCCGCTTCCGGGTGGACTTCCAAGCGGAGTCGATCTTCGTCCGGCTTTACGACTTCGGTGAGCTACCGGGAACAGTGAGCCGGTCGGCCATCACACTCCTCGCGGACGATCAATACGAGTGGGTTCTCCGTAGAAGTCCATCCCCGTGACCTCGCGCGCGCCCTCAGAGGGCACGCTCCACCACCAATGTGTCAGCTTCAGTGCCTCCCTGAAGCCAACCATGCAATCGATTGTCAATAAAAGTGTTGGGTGAGTAGACCTGAGAAGGTAGGTGAGACCGGCTAACCGCTAACGCCATTCCCGTGGCGAGCCTCCGGCGGCGCAGATTGACTCGGCAAGCCCCCCCACGCGCGCCGGTTCCTCGCCAGGCGACCAGCATGGCCGTCCCCGGGGCGCCGGCTCGGGCCGCTGGGAATCGATACGGAGCTGGTGCGCCTCGTGGATCGGGCAGAACTCGGTCGGACTGCCCGGAACCGCGGTCTCGCAGTCGGCGCCGGTGAAGATGCAGCCACACGCATACATAGCGCGCACGATGTCCTCCTGGGCGGTGGAAGGGTGGCGAGCATTGCACTCGCCCCTGGGAGGGGCCCGAGGCCTGATCCTCCTTCCACGCTCTGCTTGCCCCCCGGCGGGCCCCGACACCAGGGCGTTCCGCACGCGCACCTCGTCCCGAGCGGAGGACCGTCGCTGCCGAGGGGCACATCGGTCAACGGCCGGCCGCTGACGCGAGTCACGTTGCTCAACCCGCCAGCGCCGTATCCGATGAAGGAGCCGCAGGAACGCCGCCACGCACCAGGGATCGAACTGTGTCCCGCTGCCGCGCCGCAGCTCTCGCTCGGCTCGCTGCTCAGATAGCGCCCTGCGATACGGCCGGTCCGTCGTCATGGCATCGTACGCATCCACGACCGCCACGATCCGTGCCTCGAGCGGGATCTCCTCCCCACGAAGGCCGTCAGGAAAGCCGCTGCCGTCGAACCGCTCGTGATGCCAGCGGACCGCGGCGAGGATCCGCGGATGCGACTGGAGCAGGGGTCCAAGGAGGTGCTCGCCGATGACCGGATGGCGCCGCACTCGGCGCCACTCCCGCTCGGCCAGCGGGCCGGCCTTGCACAGTACCGCATTTGGGACCCCGATCTTGCCGGCATCGTGGAGGAGGCCCGCGAAGCGAATCTCCGTGGCGGCACGCCCGCCCACGCGAAGCTCGCCCGCCAAGGCGGCAGCATAGCGGGCTACACGGCGCGAGTGCGCACGCGTCTGCGCGTCCTCGGCCGATACTGCCCTGGCGGCCACCGATCGCATGATGCCGCGGAGCGTGTGGCGCCCGCGCCGGCCGGTCGGCCCTCGCCGTCGCGACCGCGGAAATTTGCCGCCCCCGGCAGCCCCTGCCGGGGGAGACAATTCGAGGCCGAGTACAACGGTTGGCGCCACTGGGTCCTCCACCACCGGGACTGGATTTGGCTGCATATCGTGGTTTCTGCGCTGCGCCCCCTTGAGTCGCAAGCATGGGACCCCTGGGTCAAAACATCGTAGTCCGTTGTTCTGCACTGAATTACACTGCCATGGCCTGGCGCTACATGGTGGTACGTTTCGTGCTCCCTGGTCCGAATGGCACCAACGCGGAGTGAAGTGTGACGAGTCGCGCGAAGATGGGGCGATCCGCCCCAGACCGTGTTCAGTATGAGGCTACTGCCTCACGCCCGGGGTCTATCACGCTGCTCGTGGTCGAGTTGTCGGCTTCCTTCGGTGAGTTCTGGGGTCAGTTGAGTCGCGACCTCGGCGTGGACCTGCGTGTGGTCGGTCCGGACGACATCGGGGTGGTCCCGTCCGAGGTGGCCGCGGTCGTGCTCGGCGCGGGCGGCGCCGAAACAGCCGCGCTCGACTGGCTCGATCGCCACGCGGTGCCGTCGCCGATCCCCGTGATCGTGGTGGGTGCCGATCCAGGACGCCGCACGGCCGCCGCCACCGTCCGCCGCGGCGCCGCCGACTATTTTGCGCTCCCGGAAGACGTGGAGATCCTCCACAACGCCGCCGCCGAGGCCGTGTCGCGGTTTCGCACGGCGCGCCAACGTGACAACGGGGTGGGCGAGGTCAAGCCGGAGGCGTTCAGCGCCATCGTCGGGGACTCCGCGGCGCTCAAGGCGACACTCGCCCGAGCGGGCCGCCTACTTCCGCATGGCGATGCAACGGCACTCATCGTGGGTGAGACGGGCACGGGCAAAGAACTCTTGGCCCGAGCCATCCACGAAGGCGGGGCGAGGCGCCGGGCCCCGTTCGTCGCGGTCAATTGTGCGGCGCTGCCGGACCGACTGGTCGAATCGGAGCTGTTCGGACATGAGCGCGGCGCGTTCACCGACGCCCACGCTGCCAAGCCGGGGCTCTTCGAACTGGCGGAGGGCGGAACACTCTTCCTCGATGAAATCGGGACCCTCCCGGTCGATGCCCAGGCCAAGCTCCTGCGCGTGTTGGAGGACAAGCAGGTTCGGCGTGTCGGAGGCACGAAGTGGCGCTTCGCGAACGTACGGATCCTGGCGGCGACCAACGAACGGCTCGAGGATCGGGTGCGCGGCGGGGAGTTTCGAGAAGATCTCTACTTTCGATTGAGCGTAGTGGTCCTGCGGCTTCCGCCCCTGCGCGAGCGGGGAGATGATGTGGTCCTGATTGCCAAGGAACTGCTGCGCCGCGCCGCCAGCCAGCACGAACTCCCGGAGCCCCCCCTGGGCGAGGGCGTGCGGCGCGCGCTTCGGGAGCACGGCTGGCCCGGAAACGTCCGTGAGTTGCGGAACGCGGTGGAACGGGCCCTACTGCTTTCCTCCGACGGCTCGCTGGCCATCGATGAGCTGGTGCCGGCGCGGGAGTCCGTGGCGCAGAATGCGGGCCTGTTCCCGTTTCCCGCGCCCCTCGAAGTGATCGAGTCGGCGGTGGCCAGCGCTACGCTGGAACACTGTGAGGGGAATCGCAGTGAAGCGGCCCGCCGCCTCGGGATCTCCCGCAAGCGGTTACGCCGGTTGCTCTCGAAGTAGGGCCGCGCCGCCCTCAAGACCCCTGGAACGGATCGAACCACGTGGTGCGCCGTGTCCCACTGGCGCCGCCATTGGTCGTTCTTGTCAACTTATTGTCGTGTATGGAGTTAGGTAGGTGTTCGCCAGGGGCATGTGGTCTGCATCACCTTGAGGTGAGCCCATGCGTCCAGTGCGGCAGTGGAGCCGGCTGGAAGCCCAGGAAGAAACGGAGGTGCCGCATGCGTTCCCGGAAAGCCTTCGCTGCGCTGAGCGCAGGAGTTGTCATCCTCCTCGCTTGCGCCGATTCGACTGGCCCGCCCGGCCGGTGGCCAGAATCCGAAGCCGCGGGGAGCCCCGAACTCCACACGCTGCGATGGGACGCCCCCGCGCCGCTCCAGTTGGCTGTGCAGAAGAGCGGTGGGGAGGGCGTGGTGTTCGCGCCCGCGGCCTTGCCATCGCTGGATCGGTACGAGGTCGGGTTCTGGGCGACGCGCGGTCAGGCCGCGGTGGTCGAGATCAACTATCGGAGTGCGACGGGGAACTGGCTGCCGTTCCTGACGCTCGCGCTGGACCCGACGTCGCTGCACACACGGCCGACCGGTGAGCTGTTCCGGTCCGGCGATAAGGTGTTCATCACGGTGCGGGTCGATTCGGTGCAAATGCGGGTGTTCATCAGTCCCGGAGGGCTCAAGTTCAGTCCGGACAGTCCTACGCGGCTCGCCGTGTGGTATACGGGAGCGGACCCGGATCTGAACGGCGATGGTCGCATCGACGCGCTGGACGCGGAGATCGAGCGGGAACTCCTGGACCTGTGGACGCAGCAGACGCAGGATGACCCGTGGGTGCCGCTCGAGGCCAAGCACCTCATTGACAGCAAGCAGTTCGAATTCGACCTCTCTGGATATGCTGTTTCCTTCTCCGGGTACGCGGTCTCGTACTGACATGGGCGCGAGCGAGTCGCTCGAGATGCTTCGCAAGGCGCAGTCACTGGCCGCGACCGGACAGCATGCGGCGGTCGTAGCTCTGCTCGGCGCGCGACCTGCGGAGGAGACGGAGCGTTCCCCGAGCCTGGCACTGCTCCTGGGGATCGCCAACGCCCGCCTGGGCGAGAACGCCAAGGCCGAGGGATGGATCGACGTCGCGTTGCGCGGTGCACGGGCACGCGGCGATCGGGCGACCGAGATGCGGGCTCTCAACGTCTCCGGCGCGTTGGCGCTGGAGCGGGGACGCGTTGACGACGCGGCGCGTTTCGTCGCCCTCGCCCTCGCGGAAGCGGAACGGGTCGGCGATCACGCCACTGTGGGACGTTGCTCCAACAACCTGGGCATCATTGCCAACATGCGGGGCGACTTCGGCCGAGCCATCGGTTCCTACACGTCGGCCCTCGCGGCATTTCAGCGGGCCGGGCTAAAAGTGGGAATTGCGGAAGCCCTGCACAACCTCGCCATCACCTATCGGGAGCAGGGCGATTTCGGCAAAGGCCTGGAGACCGCCGACCGGGCGGTCGAGGAGGCGCAGGCGTCCGGGGATCGCCGGCTGACGGCGCTGGCCCGCGGCGGCCGAGCCGAGCTCCGACTCGCGGCGGGTGAGGCAGCAGTCGCGCGGCGGGAGATCGAGCAGGTCATGGAGCTGCGCCGCACGATCGGAGACGTAGTGGGGGAGGCCGAGGATCGACGCGTGTGGGCCGGAACGCTGGCCGCGTCCGGAAACGGCACGCAGGCCGAAGCCACGCTGCGGGAGGTCGCGGCAATCGCCGAGGAACGTGGGCGACCGCTCCTGGCGGCGAACGCGCAGCGTGATCTGGCGCGCCTGCTGACGGATCAGGGCCGGGTTGGCGAGGCCATCGATCTCGTGGATCAGGCCATCTCGGTGTATGAGCGGCTCGGCGCCGAGGCCGAGGCGCACAAGCTCAAGACGCTCGCGGCAGGCCTACGGCCCTCCAGCCCCGCATAAGCCGCAGCGGTCCCACCCGGACGTTGCAACTGGTAGATTCCGTCCGACTTCGCGCGGACGTTCATGCCTCACTCGCCCACGGCCGACAACACGCGACTCTGGCCCCGTGCCTACGTGTGGATATGGCTCGTGGTCAACGTCGTCTGGCTCCAGCTGGTGATCCCGTTCTGGATCGTGTCCAACGACGTGGTGGTGTTGAATCCCGACGTCGGCTTCACTCGGAAGCTGGTGGCGGGGGTCATCGCGATTGTGGTGATCCCGTTCCTCGGGGTCCTGGGATTCGCGTTGCTCACCCTGCACGTGCTCCGCTGGGCTGACCGTATGGTGACGGCCCTCCGCTAGTCGCGCTCAAACGCCTAGCGGTCGGAGTGCTCGTCGATGGCGCGACGCAGCTCCCGCTCACGGCGCTCGGCGCGCCGCCGTTTGACCGTGAGCGTCACGAATCCTACGGCCCAGAGCACCACGAGGCCCCCGAACGTCGGCAGCGGGTAGCGCACGAACACGAGCAGCACCACGACGAGCAGTGCCAGGAACAGGATCCCGGCCCCCGCCGCCAACGCGATCTCCTGTATCCGCTCCTTGCGGCTGGGCTGCGGTTGCTCCGCGTATCGCCGGAGCCAGGGGCCGACACGAGGCCGATCGTCCGGCATCTGCTGTCCCCTTACGACGTGCTGGGCGCGGGCTGGCCCACGAGATGCAGGGTGCGAGTCGGGTAGGCGAACTCGATGCCTTCCGCTTCGAACAGCCGAAAGATCTCGAGGTTCACGGCCTGTTGGATGTCCATGGCCGTGCCGAACTCCGGTACCGTCACGAAGTAAACGGCTTCGAAGTTGAGCGAGGAATCGGCGTACGTTCTGAAATGAGCCCGATCGAACCGTGTATGCTCCTGGCGCTCGATGATCTCGCGGAGCATCCCAGGAATGCGCTCGAGCTTATCCCGCGGCGTCTGATACGTCACACCGAGCGTGAACAGCATGCGCCGCTCGAACAGGCGCCCGAAATTGCGGATGCGGCTCTTCAGCAGGTCGCTGTTCGCGAATATGAGCTGTTCGCCCGCGAGACTCCGGATGCGTGTGGACTTGAGCCCCACGTGCTCGACTTTGCCTATGTGTTCGTCGATCGCGAGGGTGTCGCCGATCACGAACGGCTTGTCGAGCACGATGGACAGCGAGGCAAAGAGATCACCCAGGACGTTCTGCACCGCCAGCGCGACGGCGATGCCGCCGATACCGAGGCCCGTGATGAGGGCGGTGATATCCACGCCCATGTTGTCGAGCACCAGCACCAAAACCACGGCCCACACTGCGATCCGCAGCAGGAACGTCATCGCGCCGACGGTGGTCGCGGCCGCGGGATCGTCCGCCAACTGCTCGCGGCGGTAGACCTCCAACAGCGAGTGAACGAGCGCACCGGCCCAGATTCCGGCCTGGATCAACCCGATCAGCAGGATGACGCGTGTGAACGTGACCCAGAGCCCCTCGGAGAGCTGGAGGGATCGCGCACCGAGGTACGCGGCCACGGCCAAGAGGAAGAAGAGCTTGGTGCGCCCGAAGACCTCCGCCAGCACATCGTCGACCCTTGACGTGGTCTGGGAGACGACCGCGGCAACACGTCGATGGAGCCAACGGACCGTGAGTTTGAGGGCTAGGAAGACGCCCAGAGCGATCCCCGCGGCGACGATCCACGACTCGATCGTATTGTCCAAGAGAGTGCGTTGCAGGAAGGAATCCATCATGCCTGTCCTCTGATCAGTCGCCCGAGCACTGCACGTTGGTGGGCGGGGTGTTGTCGCACGCGATGCTCTCGTTCATCCCGCTGGCCATGATGGCGCACGCCGCCTTCTGCGCGGCCTGCATGGCCTCCTGCTGGCTCGTGCCGGAGCCTCGGCGGCACGTCGTGACGCCCCGGAACGTCACGCACAGCTCGCACTCGCTGCGCACGAGCGAGCGGGTTCCGAGGACCAGGGCGGCGCCAAGCACCACGAGGGCGATCAGGAGGGCGACCACGCGCCCGGTCTTTCGCGACTTCGTGTCGGTTCGTTGCATCCGGCTCGCTGTCCTTGGCCACGCGCAGTGACGTGATCGGCACGCACGCTCGTCCGGGACGTTTGTCGATGCCGCGTATTCTAATAGATCGACGGAGACGCGATAGCCATGAGGCGAGGGCCGGTGACGGCGGCCGTGGGCAGAGTCTGGCCACGTCGCCGTTTGGGAATACATTGTGTGCGGGACGGCACAGCGGGGAACGGGGGTGCCGAGATATCCTCGAGGGCTCGATGCGGCTTGGGTTACCAGACGCCATGAGTCCAACACGATCGAGAACGAGTTGGTCCCGGGAGGACACGCGTCGCGTGCAGCAACCGAGCTCGGATCAGGCGGATTCTGCGAGCTACCCGGCGTACACCTTGGACGATTGGGACGACGAGTGCTTCCAGGCCTTTGGCGAAGGTCGTGATCCCGGCCCGTGCCCGGATTGCGGGCGGACCGGCTTCTACGGTCCCCGCATCGATCCCACCGAGCGACGCTATCGACAGTGCCGGTTCTGCGGCTTCACGCAGATGGTCGGCGGGTCGCCGATCCAGTACGTCCCCACCGTCCACGGGTGCGCCGAGTGGGCCGAGACGGCCAAGGCGCCGTACATCTGGTGGGTCGCACCTGACGTCGAGTCGTACCTGTGTCCGTTCTGTGGCAAACGCCTCTCGGTTCCCGAGGCGACCGTGCTGCGCCCGATCGACGATACGGAACATCCGTGGTGGCGAGTGCCGCAGGGTCGCTCGCGCTACTACTACATCCGGTTCTGGGAGAACTGGGAGGTGACGAAGGGCCGCGTGCACCTCTGAGCGCGGCCAACTTGCCGTCATTTCGGGCTTCGGCTAACCTTCAGCCCATTCGAGCGGCCAGGAGGCCGCTCGTCCACGGTTCCCGACCCGCAACTCCGGTACAGCACGTGAATTCCTCAGTCAAAGTGGTTCCCCTCGAGCGCGTGAGCCAGCCCCTGCTCGCCGTCGCCGTTGACGAGTTGACGTCAGCCAAGGTCCCGACCTCCCTGTTGTCCCTGGACTCCCACATGGGTGGGGCGATCGGGCGATTGCTGTCGAGCGGGGACTTCGCTGGAACCCGCGATCAGGTGGCCATGCTGTACCCCCCCAAACGGCCGCACAGAGTCCTCCTCGTCGGGATGGGCACTCATGGCGAGATCACTCGCGGCGCCATTCGCCGGGCGGCAGCCGTGGCGGCGCGGCGCGCGCTCGGGATGGGCGCGGAGGCGATGGCGTTCTGTATTGTGCCCGAGGCGCGCGGAGGCGTCTCGCCGCAGACCGTGGGGCAGGTAGTCGTGGAAGGGGTGGCCCAGGGCGCGTGGCGGCTCGACGCGTTCAAGGCAACGGACCACAAGCCGGGGGTCGGCGGTCTCGAAATCGTGGCGGCCCGCGAGGAACGGGCGGAGGTGGAACGGGGTCGGAAGGTTGGGGCGGCCGTCGCCGCCGGTCACGCCCTGGCGCGCAATCTCCAGGCCCTGCCGGGGAACGTGTGCACGCCCCGCTACCTGACGGCGATCGCGCGCAAGCTCGGCAAGGCATACGGGTATCGGGTCACGGTGCTGGGTCGGGAGGAGATCGCCAAGGGAGACCTGGGGGCGCTGCTGGCGGTGGCGCAGGGGACCGCCCAGGACCCGCAGTTCATCACGCTGGAGTACCGCGGCGCCGGCGCCCGTTCCGCCCCGCTCTGCTTCGTCGGGAAGGGCGTGACCTTCGACGCCGGCGGGATCTCGATCAAGCCGGCGGAAAAGATGGAAGAGATGAAGTACGACATGTCCGGCGCCGCGGCCGTGCTTGGCTTGTTCGAGACGCTCGGCCATCTCAAGCCCAAGATCAACGTGGTGGGCATCATACCGGCCTCCGAGAACCTGCCCTCGGGGACTGCGATCAAACCGGGCGATATCGTTCGGAGTCACTTGGGGAAGACGATCGAGATCGTGAACACGGATGCGGAAGGCCGCCTCCTGCTGTGCGACGCCTTGTCGTACGCGCGCAAGTTCAAACCCGCGTGCGTGGTCGATGCGGCCACGCTGACCGGGTCGGTGGTGATCGCGCTCGGGCACCATGCAACTGGCCTCATGGGCAACGACGATCAGCTGGTCGCCGAGGTCCGCCAAGCCGGTGACCTGGCCGGCGAGCGGTGCTGGCCGCTGCCACTATGGGACGAGTACCGCGAACAACTCAAGTCGGACTTCGCCGATGTGAAGAACGTCGGCGGCCGGCCCGCCGGTACCATCACGGCCGGATGGTTTCTCCGCGAGTTCGTGGATCAGCTCCCATGGGCCCACCTGGACATTGCGGGGACGGCATGGACCGACACGGAGCGACCCGACCAGGCCAAGGGGCCCACGGGCGTCGGTGTTCGGCTCTTCGCCGAGCTGGTACTGGGGCGCGCTGGGGGGTGAACGCCCGGCGAGTCGCCGCGGTGCTCGCCGTCGTCGCGCTCGGTACGGCTCGGCACACCGCGGGGCAGGACACGATTCGGCTGCGCTCGGACAGCCTGGTACCCCAGGCGCGAGAGATTCAACCCGCGTCCGCACCGTTCGGGCCCAGCCTCACCTTCCCGGTGTCGGAACCCGAGGTCCCGCCGGGGCCCCTGCCGCCGGGGAGCCGCTACACCTTCACTCGCGACTCGCTGCTCTGGTCAGGCGGACTTACCCTCGCCGACCTCCTGGCGCGGATTCCCGGTGTCTACGTGGCGCGCGCGGGATTCGTGGCGCAGCCGGAGTACGTCCAGTACGGCGGACGCGGTGGCGCGGCCCTGGAGGTCTTCTGGGACGGGATGCGATGGGAGCCTCTCGGTGGCGACACGGCGTTTGTCGATCCCGGCCAGTTCCCGCTCACGTACTTCCGACGGGTGGACATCGAGGTCCTCCCCGGCATGCTGCGCGTGTTTCTGGTGACCGAGCGCCATGAGAATCCCATCGTGCGCTCCAAGATCTTCGTGCAATCGGGCGCGTTCAAGTCGGCGCAGTACGCGGCGCTGTTCCAGAAGCGTACCGCCACCGGAGTTGGGCTGGATCTGGCGGCCAACTATGCTGGCACCGACGGCCCCGGCGGCACTGCGGGGGCCGATCTGTTCGACGTCTGGGCGAAGCTGTCGTGGATCCCCGATGGGCGCGTTGGCGCGAGTTACCAGATCCGACGCCACGATGTGGATCGTGACGGCCTGCCGTCCGGGACGGGAGCCGCGGTCCCGGTTCGTGAAGGCTCGCGCACCGACATGTTGCTCACGCTGTCTGCGGCGACTCGGCCCGACGGGCTCGGCCTCGGGGCGGAGGCCGGTCTCGCCTCGAGCGCCTGGTCGCCCGACTCCGGGGCGGCGCTCAGCGAGCACGGTGTCCGGCAGGCGTACCTCGGTGTGCGATATCGGCGTCCGAGTTGGACGGTCGAGGGATTCGGTCGAGTGGCGGACACTCGGACCCCACTCGGTCTGGAAGGTCGGGTCGGCTGGGTGCCGGTCGAGGGCGTTGTGCTGGCCGCCGATGGTGGATATCGGGCCCATCGAGGCGACCGGCGTTCGCAGTGGGTGCGAGGCGCGGTTGGATTGTCCCTGGGTCCATTCACGCTGGCGGGTGAGGCAACGCTCCGCGAGACGGTGCAAGCGCCCGCGACGGTCGATGACTCGATGATCCCGACGCGTGACCTGGTGGCGCGGGCCGGTGTCGACACCCGGTGGCTGTCGGGCACCGTGTCACTGGCGAGACAGGACGCCTTCCAGCCGCGACCCTATGGAGAACTCCCCATCATCGCGTCCCTGGGACCGTCGGGTGAGGCCACGTACCTCCGGGTGGAGGCGACCCTGCGGCCCACGAGAGCGCTGGCCCTGTCAGGATGGTACTCGGACGTGCTGTCGGGAGCGCTGGCCGGGCTCCAACCACCCCAACACGTGCGGGCGGCACTCACGTGGCGCTCCAAGTTCTGGCGCACGTTTCGGTCGGGGGCTTTCGACCTCAAGATGCAGGCGGCCGTGGAGCGCTGGAGTGCCGGGACGGCGGGGATGGGGCCGGACGGCAGCCCGATTCCGCTTCCGGAAGCGACCTTCTGGGAGTTGCACATCGAGTTCCAGCTGGTGGACTTCACCGGATTCTGGAGCCTCAGGAACGCGCGGCTCACTGATGCGGAGTACGTTCCGGGGCTCGCCTATCCGGGCAATGCACAGTATTTCGGTGTCTCGTGGACGTTCGGGAACTGACTCAGCTTCGTGGCGTTGATCCGCCGAGGAATGTCGGTGCCGGTGGCGCGCTCACGGGAGGAGAATAGCCGTGCCCAGATCGATGACCGGATTCGGGGCGGTCGAGGGACCGTTTGAGGGTGGTCGCGTCATGGTGGAGCTGCGCACGGTCAATCATCGGCACTTCAGCGTCCAGTTCCGGCTGCCGCTGGAGTTGCAGCGGCTGGAGACGGGGCTGCGGGAGCGCCTCCGACGATACGTGGAGCGGGGACACGTGAACGTAACGGTGCGATGGACCGCTTCGCCGGTGAGTCCGGTGAGCGTGCAGCTGGATCTGGACCGGGCCCGCAGCGTGCTCGCGGCGCTCGAGGAGCTGAAGCGTGTGCTGGGGTTGGAAGGCGAGATCGATCTGGGGTTCATCGCTCGGCAACCCGAGGTCCTCACGTTCGCCGAAGCGGAGGTCGCCGACACGGATGCAACGCCGCTCCTGGCGCTGCTGGACGCCGCAGCGACGCAAGTCGTGGAGGGACGGGAACGGGAGGGATCCGAGTTGGCGGCGGACCTGGGCCAACGCCTCTCCGCCATCGAGGCTCGGCTCGCCGATATCGAGGCGCGGGCCCCTGAGCGTCTCACCGCCGAGCGCGAGCGGCTTCGTCTGGCGGTAGCCGAGCTGCTGGGCGGGCGTCCGACAGACGAGACCCGGCTCGCTCAGGAACTCGCCTTCCTCGCCGACAAGATGGACATCACCGAGGAGACCGTCAGGTTGCGAACGCATCTCAGGGCGTTTCGGGACACGCTCAAGACCGACAGTGCGATGGGTCGCCGCTTGGCGTTCCTCGGGCAGGAGATGCTCCGTGAGGTGAACACGATCGGGTCGAAGGCGAACGACGCCGGCATCGCCGCGTCGGCCATCGATCTCAAGGCGGAGTTGGAGAAGGTGCGCGAGCAGGTGGAGAATCTGGAGTGACGCCCAAGCTGGTGGTCCTCTGCTCGCCGTCGGGGGCGGGGAAGACGACCATTGCCAGACGCCTCGTGGCGGGCCGCAAGGACGTCGGGTTCAGCGTGTCGGCCACGACACGGCGACCGCGCGAAAACGAGCGCGATGGTATAGATTATTATTTCTTTACCCGGAAGGAATTCCATCGCCGCCGTGAGGCGGGTGAATTCCTCGAGTGGGCGGAATACAGCGGTCACCTGTACGGGACGCTCCGGGCCGAGGTCGAAAAGGAAGCGGATCGTGGACGCCACGTGCTCCTCGACATCGAGGTCCAGGGAGCCAGACAGGTGCGGGCGCGGCGTCCGGATGCCGTGACGGTTTTCGTCCTACCGCCGTCGGCCGCGGCGCTGATCGCCCGGTTGGAGGGCCGCAGGTCCGAACCCCCGGAGGAGATCGGGCGTCGGCTGGCTCAGGCCGATGAGGAACTGCAAGCCGCCCAGGAGTTCCAGCACGTGGTGGTCAACGACGAGATCGACCGTGCTGTGGCGGTGATCGCGGCGATCATCGATGGCCGGGAGGGTGGGGCGGAGCGCCCGCGGGACGTGGACGCGCGGGTGGCGAGATTGCGGCGCGATCTGGCGGGGTACCGTCCAACAAACAAGGAAACGCGTCAGGTATAGGGGAGCAGATGCACGTATTCACACCGGAGAATGTGGCCGATCGGGCCGGCACCAAGTACCTCGGAGTGCTGGCGGCCGCGAAGTTCGCTCGCTTCATCAACGACTTCCCGCGGGACCGGTCGCTCGACGAGAAGAAACTCACCACGCGCGCTCTCGAGAGCCTGGTCTCGGGAGACCTGAACTTCCGCCTGGTTCGCCGCCGCCGTCACGAGACGTGAGCCTCGCCGGCCGACGCGTCGTTCTCGGCGTGTCGGGGGGGATCGCCTGCTACAAATCCTGCATCCTCGCCCGGCGGCTGACGGAGTGCGGCGCGACGGTTGACGTCATTCTCACGGCGGCCGCGACGGAATTCGTCCGGCCGCTGACATTTGAAGCCCTCACCCGACGCCCGGTCACGACGTCGCTCTGGGATCCGGGTCGGGCGCTCGCCCACATCGATCTGGCCCGCACACCCGACGTTGTCGTGGTTGCGCCGGCCACGGCCAACCTGCTGGCGCGAGCCGCCCAGGGGATGGCGGACGATCTGCTGACGGCGCTCCTGTATCGTATCGTCAGGTTAAGTAATTCCCGCATAGAAGGAGATGAGATCATGATTTTGATACGAGATGAATTTCAA
>CAYGCN010000008.1:0-21705 GCA_964348385.1 uncultured Gemmatimonadaceae bacterium | reverse complement strand
CTGCTGACGGCCGTCCTCCTGGCGACGCGCGCTCCGGTGCTCGTGGCGCCCAGCATGAACGACGAGATGTTCGCCAATCCCGCAACCCAGCGCAGCCTCGCGCTGCTGCGCGAGCGGGGGTGGACCGTCGTGGGGCCCGCCGTCGGGGCGCTCGCCGAAGGGCCGAGCGAGCGTCCCGGGAGAATGATGGAACCGGATGAGATCCTCGCCGAGGTCGAGCGTCTCGTCGTCCGCGATCACAGCCGACTGAGCGGCCGGCGGGTGCTGGTCACGGCCGGACCCACCAGAGAGCCTCTCGACGCGGTCAGGGTGCTGACAAACCCGTCCACCGGGAAGATGGGATACAGCCTCGCGGCACGCGCGTTCGCCCGGGGTGCGGACGTCGTCCTGGTGACGGGCCCCACGACGCTTGCGCCGCCGTATGGCGCGGAGCTGGTGCGGGTCTCGACGACCGCGGACCTGCTGGAGACGATGGAACGGCGGCTGCCGGAGATGGACGTGGTCATCATGGCTGCGGCCCCAGCGGATTTCGCGCCCGCTGCGCCGGTTCATGGCAAGCCGCCCCGGTCCGGCCAACCGCTGCGCCTGGATCTCATGCCGACCCCCGACGTTCTGGAGGCGACGGTCACGCACCGCAAGCCCGGAGCCGTGACCGTCGGCTTCGCGCTCGAGATCGGGAGCGGCACGGAGCGGGCGCGAGCAAAACGGGATCGCAAGCGGCTGGACGTTATCGTGCTGAACCGCGCTGACGAACTGGGGAGCGGGTTTGGCGTGGACACGAACCGCGTGACGCTGATCGGGCCCGACGGCGAGACATCGCTCGAGCTCCTGCCCAAGCTGGAAGTGGCCGATCGCATCCTCGACGCCGTCGAGCGACTGCTGTGACCGACGCTCGCGCCCTGTTCGCGCGCTACGTGCGGCAGCGCATGGAGCTGGCCGATCCACCGCTGTACTTTGCGGCGCCGCCACCGGCAGCGCCCGCCGCCGACGCGCGCCGAAAGCGCCCGAGCGACGCCCCGCAACCTCGCTGGCTGCGGGACGCCCCGCCGATTCCGGAGCGGGGGATCGTGGTGCCCGCGCCCGCGGAGGACCTGTTCAGCACAGATCCGCTCGTGCACCTCGACCTGGATGCGCTAGCCGACCGGATTCGGACCTGCCAACTGTGCCCGCTGAGCAAGAGCCGCACCCACGCGGTGCCGGGCGAAGGTCCGGCGGACGCGCGACTGGTGGTGGTGGGGGAGGGGCCGGGAGCGACCGAGGATGAGACCGGTCGACCGTTCGTGGGCCGTGCCGGCGAGCTGCTGACGGAAATCTTGGCGGCGATCGATCTCCCGCGGGAGCAGGTCTACATTTGCAACGTGGTGAAGTGTCGCCCGCCGAGCAATCGCAAGCCCAATCCGGCGGAAATCGAGGCGTGCGTTCCTTACCTCTACCGCCAGCTTGAATTCCTGCGGCCGGCGGTGATACTTGCTATGGGAGGGACGGCTGCGGAGACGCTACTCAACACTCGGCAGCCACTCGGCGCCATGCGCAAGAAGGTCCACGAGTTCCGAGGAATCCCGCTGGTGGTGACCTACCATCCGGCGGCGCTGCTCCGCAACCCGCATTGGAAGAAGCCCACGTGGGATGACATTCGTATCGCACGCCAGCTCGTCGCCCAGTCCGGCTGACGCGCACGCCGCGCGGCAGACCCCGTGGAGCGAAGAGGCCGAACAGGCGGTCCTCGGGGCGATGCTGATCGATCAGGACGCCGCGCTGAAGGCTGCCCAGCTGCTCACGGACACCGCGTTTTATCGGGATGCGCACCGTCGCATCTTCCGGGCCATGCTGATGCTGCTCGAGAAGGGCGACATCATCGATCCCCTGGTGCTACGCGACCGGTTGCAGCGTCGCGGGGACCTCGAAGCGGCGGGCGGCGTCGAATACATCGCGGAACTGCTCGACGTGGTCCCGACCGCCGCCAACGTGGAGTACCACACCCGCATCGTGAGGGATCGCGCGTTGCGCCGGCGCTTGATCGACGCCGGCACCGCGATCGTGCAGGCGGCCTATGAGGGACCGGCGGAGATCGACGACCTCCTGGATCAGGCGGAACAGCGCGTGTTCGACGTCTCGTTCCAGCGATCCGCGCGTGAGGCCGTGCGGCTCAAGACGCTCGTATGGGACACGATGGAGCGCATCGAAGCGCGCCATCACGGAGAGGAATCGGTACACGGTGTCCTGAGCGGCTTCAAAGATTTGGACGTGCTCACGAACGGATTCCAGCCCAGCGATCTGATCATCGTGGCAGCGCGTCCGTCGATGGGGAAATCATCGCTCGTCCTCAACATCGCCACGCACGCCGCGATCGAAGCGAAGGTCCCAGTAGCCATGTTCTCCCTGGAGATGGCCAAGGATCAGCTCGTCGAGCGCATGCTGTCGGCCGAGAGCCTCGTGGATCTGCATCGGTTCCGCCGAGGCAAACTGCTCGAGGAAGACTTCTCGAAACTGTCCTACGCGGTGGGGATCCTGGGGCAGGCCCCCATCTGGATCGACGATACCCCGGCTCTGAATCTGCTGGAGCTGCGCTCCAAGGCCCGCCGCCTGAAGGCGGAACACGATATCGGCCTGTTCATCATCGACTACCTGCAGCTGCTCAACGCTCCGCGGGAGTCTGAGAACCGGCAGGCCGAGATCAGCTTCATCTCTCGCTCGCTCAAGGCGCTCGCCCGGGAGCTCCGGACACCCGTGGTGGCGCTGTCGCAGCTGTCGCGGGCCCCGGAGACACGAGGCAAGGACCGGCGTCCCATGCTGTCCGACCTGCGTGATTCCGGCGCTATCGAGCAGGACGCCGATCTCGTCATCTTCATCTACCGCGCCGAGATGTACAAATCGGTGCTGGAGAAGGACGCCGATGCCCGCGAGGGCACCGCGGAGATCATCCTCGCCAAGCACCGCAACGGCCCTACCGGCACCATCACGCTCGCCTTCCGCAAGGACTGCACACGGTTCGCCGACTTCACCGAGCGCATGCCCGAAGGATTCGATGCCGCGTAGCCGCTCTGTGTATCGGTGTGCAGAGTGCGGTGCGGAGCATCCCAGGTGGGCGGGACGGTGCGACACCTGCGGCGAATGGAACACGCTGGTGGAGGAGCCGGCCCGCCGCGTCCGCATGTCCGGCGACCGTCAGGCCGACAGCCGGGCCGGGAGCGCCGAGCCTGTGCTCCTGTCCAGCATCTCCTCGAACCGACTGGCGCGGTGGCCGACCGGGCTTGCCGAGTTCGACTTCGCAATCGGGGGCGGGCTGGTTCCGGGATCCGTGGTGTTGGTCGGCGGCGAGCCCGGGATCGGCAAGTCGACCCTGTTGCTGCAGTGCGCCGCCCACTTGGTCGCGGCGGGCATCCCCGTGCTGTACGTCTCGGGTGAGGAATCCCCGGAGCAGGTGCGGCTGCGCGCCGACCGCCTCGGCGAAGATGCCGATGCGGTTCATCTCCTGCCGGAGGTGCGGGTCGAGGCCATCCTGAGCCGCGCGGCGGCTCTCGGAAGCCGCGTCGTGTTCGTCGACTCGATCCAGACCACCTATACGGATGAGTTGGAGGGTGCCCCGGGAAACGTCGGCCAGGTGCGTGAGTGCGCCGCGCGATTGATGCGATTCGCCAAGGAGAGCGGAGCGGCGGTCGTGCTCGTGGGGCATGTGACGCGCGGAGGAGTCATCGCAGGTCCAAAGACGTTGGAGCACATAGTCGACACCGTGCTCTACTTCGAGAGCGACGGCGGGTCCGACTTCCGAATGCTGCGCGCCGTGAAGAACCGGTTCGGCTCGGTGGACGAAGTGGGCGTGTTCGAGATGACCGGGGCTGGCCTCCGCCCGGTGGAGAACCCGTCGGCGGCCTTCCTATCGGGGCGGCAGACGACGGGTCCGGGTTCGGCCGTGACCGCATTGATGGAAGGGTCGCGACCCGTGTTGGTGGAGATCCAGGCGCTCGCGTCGAAGGCCGGATTCGGCACGCCCCAGCGGGTCGCGACGGGCTTGGAACACCGCCGGCTCGCCGTGCTGTTGGCCGTCCTGGAGCGACGCGCGGGCCTCGCGTTCCGTGACCTCGACGTGTTCGTGAACGTGACCGGCGGTGTTCGTCTCGTCGAGACCGCCTCGGACCTCGCGGTCGTGGCGGCGCTCAGCTCGACGTTGCGCGATGCCGCGCTGCCGCCGGACGCGTTGTTCGTGGGTGAAGTGGGTCTGGGTGGCGAGGTGCGGCCGGTGGGGGGCCTGGAGCGGCGCATCGCGGAAGCCGAGCGCTTGGGTTTTCGGCGCGTCTTTCTCCCCGATCGGAGTCGTCCCACCGCCACGATCGAACTCGTGCCGGTCAGTCATGTATCCGAGCTCTGGACGCGGCTTGCCGCCTGATACCGGCGTCCTGATCGCCGCGGGTGGGCGGGGAGAGCGGATGGGGCCCGGCATTCCCAAGCAGTTCCGGGCCATTCGGGGAGTCCCCATGCTGCTCCGGGCCGTCCGGCCGTTCGCTCAGCACCCCCGCGTGCGTGAGATCGTGGTGGCACTGCCCGAGGACGCCGCAGCGGCTCCCCCTCCGTGGCTCGCAGAGGTGGCGGGAGGGCGTCTGACCATCGTGTCCGGCGGCGCGACCCGGGCGGACTCCGTGTTTGCGGCGCTGTCGGCAGTGGATCCGGATTGCTCGGTTGTGCTCGTCCACGACGCCGCGCGCCCGTTCGTCACTACCGAGACGATCGATGGTGTGATCGAGCGGGCCGCGCAGGGTGTCGCAGTGGTGCCGGCAATCCGGGTCGGGGACACGCTGAAGCGCGTGGCGCCGGGCACCGCCCGGGTACTCGAAACGGTGGATCGCTCGGACTTGTGGCGAGCGCAGACGCCACAGGGATTCCCGCGCGCGGTGTTGGAGGCGGCCTTCGCGTCGGTGGGGCCGGCAGCCCGAGCTGCCTGTACCGACGAGGCGGCGCTCATCGAGACCACCGGCGGGAGAGTGGAGATCGTCCCGGATCGGGTCGGCAACCTGAAGGTCACGACCGAGGAGGATTTCCTCCTCGCGGAATACTTGGCGGCGCCATGAGCGTGATTCCGTTTCTTACGGCGGCCGACGTCGCAGCGGCAGCCCCCATCGTCCGGGAACACCTCGAGCGAGGCGGGCTCCTAGCCTATCCCACCGAAACGGTGTACGGTCTCGGCTCTCGACCGACGGGCGACGACGTGCGTGCCCTCTCCCGACTCAAGGGCCGCCGCATGGGAAAGGCGTTTCTGCTGCTGGTGTCCGGCACGGCAATGGCGGAGTCCTACGGCCTTCGGTTCACCAAGGCGGCGCGCGTGTTGGCCGATCTGTTCTGGCCGGGACCGCTCACGCTGGTACTGTCCGGCGGAGACCGGCACCTCCCCGATGTGCTGCGCGGACCGGAAGGCGGGGTCGCCGTGCGATGGACGTCGCACGCCAACCTGGAGCGGCTCATCGCGGGGCTTGGCTATCCGATCACCTCGACGTCGGCCAACCGACCCGGTGAGGCAACCGCGCCCGGACCCGGGGCCATCGCAGAAGCGTTCGCCGACGAGGTGCGGGCTGGGGCGCTCCTGGTGCTCGACGGCGGGACGCTGGGGAACCTGCCTCCTTCGACGGTCCTCGACTGCACGGGACGGACGCCGCATGTCATCCGCGAAGGCGCGATACCGCTGCGCGAGCTGCGAAGTGCCGCGGGGAGCCACGCTCCGTAGTGCACGTCCTCTTCGTCTGCACCGGCAACATCTGCCGCAGCCCACTGGCCGAAGCCCTGCTGAAGCAGGAGCTCGCCCGCCGTAGGATGGACGGCATCGACGTGTCGTCCGCCGGCACGGGGGCGTGGGAAGGGACCCCAGCCTCCGAAGGAGCCTACCTGGTGGGGCTGGAGCACGATCTGGATCTCTCCGGTCATCGTGCACGCCTCCTGACCCGCGAGCGGGTCAAGGACGCGGACCTGATCCTCACCATGGCGCGGCACCATCGCCTGCGGGCTGAAGATCTCGGCGCACGACGCCACGCGACGCTGCTGGGGGACTACGTCGGGCTGAGTGGCGAGCGGGCCGAGGTCGCCGACCCATTCGGCAGCGATATCGAAGTCTACCGCGAGACCTACAAGCAGCTCGAGGAGATGATCACTGCCGCTGCCGACCGACTCGAGCAGGAGCGGAATGAGGCGGCGCGCGGGGACTGACGCGGGCTCGTCGCGCCCGTCGCTGCTCTCGATGTTGGAACGCCTCCTCCTGCCCAATGCGTGTGTGGTGTGCGGACGGCCGGTCGAGCGCGGCCACCCGGATGCCTTGGTATGCACGATGTGCCTTGCGCGCCTCGCCCCGCTGGTCGGGGGGTGCGAGCGCTGCGCACAGCCACTCCCACCTGTCGGACCGTGCCGCTTCTGCGCCGAGTGGAGCGACTCCATCACCTGGGTGAGGAGTGGCGTGTGGCTGGGCGACGAGGCGCGCGCCCTCGTGCATCACCTCAAGTATGAAGGGTACGTCGCCCTGGGTACCGTGATGGCGACGGTGACCGCGCGCCATGTGGCGGCGCGACGGCCGCTGTGTCTGATCCCGATTCCCCTCGGACCGCGGCGGCGCAAGCGGCGCGGCTACAATCAAGCAGAGATCCTGGCCCGGGCGCTCGGCGAGCGCTGGAGGGTGCCCGTGCTATCGAACGCGCTGCGCCGACACCGTGAAACCGGACCCCAAACGTCACTCGACGCGACGGCGAGGGAAGCCAATGTCGCGGGAGCGTTCTCCGCATCCGGGTGTCCCACGGGGCGGCTGGGGCCGATGACCCGCGACAGCAGGCTCGGAGCGTCGGTTATATTGGTCGACGATGTGCTCACGACCGGAGCCACCGTATCGGCTGCGGCTCAGGCACTGTGGGAGGGGGGGTGGTCTGCCATCGGCGCCGTGACGTTTGCGCGCGCGCTCCCCTATGCAGCGAAAGCGGCGGCAGCGTGACCTGCCGTCCCGCCCAAGAGGCCCTGACGGCATCGCCGTGGGCCAATGAACGATTGACCATGTGGAGGTGATGATGGCCATGAAGGTTGGGATCAACGGATTCGGACGCATCGGTCGCCTGGTGCTGCGGGCGGCGGTGCAGGGCAAAGCCAAGCTGGACATCGTCGCCGTCAACGACATCACCGACGCCGAGACGCTTGCGCACCTGCTCAAGTACGACTCGGTACACGGCAGGTTCGCGGGCACGGTGGAGGCCAGGAAGGATGCCATCGTCGTGAACGGGCAGACCGTTCAGGTGCTGTCCGAGAAGGACCCGGCCAAGCTCCCGTGGAAGAAGCTCGGCGTGGACGTCGTACTCGAGTCCACGGGCATCTTTCGAAGCAAAGAGGCTGCCGGCGCCCATCTCACGGCGGGTGCGAAGAAGGTGGTCATCAGCGCGCCAGGGAAGAACGAGGACATCACGATCGTCATGGGTGTGAATCACGATCGGTACGACCCGGGCGCGCACCACGTCATCTCCAACGCTTCGTGTACCACCAATTGCCTGGTGCCCGTCGTCAAGGTGATCCTCGACAGCGTCGGGTTCGTGCGCGGGTTCATGACCACCGTGCACAGCTACACCAACGATCAGCGGATTCTCGACCTGCCCCACAAGGACCTGCGGCGGGCCCGGGCGGCCGCGATGAACATCATTCCCACGACCACGGGTGCAGCGAAGGCCACCGGCCTCGTCATCCCGGCGCTCAAGGGGAAGATCGACGGGGTGGCGTTGCGCGTCCCGACGGCGAACGTCTCGGTAGTCGATCTCACGTGCGTGGTGGAGAAGTCGACGACCAGCGAAGCCGTGAACGACGCCTTCCGGGCCGCCGCGGCCGGACCACTCAAGAACATCCTTGCGGTAAGCGACGAGCCGCTCGTGTCCAGTGACTACATCGGGAACCACCTGTCGAGTACCGTGGACGCGATGAGCACCAACGTGGTGGACGGAACGCTGGTCCACGTGTCGTCGTGGTACGACAACGAGATGGGGTATTCGGCGCGCTGCGTGGATCTGCTGCAGTACATCGCCGAGCGGCTCAAATGAAACGGACCCTCTCGGCCCTGGAGGGACAGCCCCTCGAGGGCCAGCGTGCCTTCGTCCGCGTCGATTTCAACGTTCCGCTGAAGGATGGGGCGGTTGCGGACGCCACGAGGATCGTCGCGTCGCTCCCGACCATACGGTGGCTCAGGGAGCGAGGCTGTCGCATCGTCCTGGCCTCGCATCTGGGGCGTCCCAAAGGGAAGCGCACGGCCGAGTTCTCCTTGCGGCCGGTGGTCCCGGTGCTCGAACGCGAACTCGGGATTCCGGTGGCGTTTCTGGACGATCCCGTGGCGCCGGAGGCGCCGCAGGCCACCCGGCGCCTCAAGCGGGGCGATGTGCTCGTGCTCGAGAACACGAGGTTCTACCCGGGGGAGGAACGCAACGATGCCGACCTGGCCGAGGCGTTCGCCAAGCTGGGCGATTTCTACGTCAACGACGCGTTCGGATCGGCGCACCGGGCCCACGCCTCGACAGAAGGCGTGGCGCACCGGCTCAAGCCGGCGGTTGCCGGGTTCCTGATGGCCAAGGAGCTCGCCTATCTCGGGGAAGCGTTGGCCGATCCCGCCCGCCCATTCGTCGCCGTGCTGGGCGGCGCTAAGATCTCGGGAAAGATCGACGTTATCGAGGCGCTCCTACCGAAGGTGGATGAGATTCTCATCGGTGGCGCGATGGCCAACACCTTCTTCGCCGCCATGGGATTGGAGGTCGGAGCATCGCTGACGGAGCCCGACCGGGTGGCCATGGCCAAGGACCTGCTCACACGTGCCGGGGCCAAGCTGGTCCTGCCGAGCGGTGTCGTGGTGGCGCGCACGCTGGAGGCGGGCGCCCCGCACAAGAGCATTCCGCGAGAGCGGATCGAACCGGGGTGGGCCGTTTACGACATCGACGAGGATGCGGCGGCGGAGTTCACTCGGCGGATCGGGCAGGCAAGGACGGTGCTCTGGAATGGACCGATGGGCGTGTTCGAGACGCCGCCGTTCAATGCCGGCACGATCGCCATCGCGCGGGGGCTCGCCGCGGCGTCGGGGCGGGGAGCCACAACGATCGTCGGCGGCGGGGACTCGGCGGCCGCCGTGAGTCGGTCCGGCTTGGATTCGAAGATGACCCACGTCTCGACCGGAGGCGGTGCGTCGCTCGAGCTGCTGGAGGGGAAGGAGCTCCCGGGCGTGGCGGCACTGGACGACGCATGAGACGGCCGATCTTCGCGGCGAACTGGAAGATGCACCTGGGCCCTCGAAGGGCGCGGGAGTATCTGGACGCGTTTCTGGCGCGCGTGCCGCCGCTCACCGACAGGGAGGCCTGGTTCTTTCCGCCGGTCGTCGCGCTCGAAGCCGTAGCGGCCGCGACCGCCGGTCGGGCGGACCTCGTGGTCGGTGCCCAGAACGTCCACTGGGAAGATAAGGGTGCGTTCACCGGCGAAGTCAGCGCCGGGATGATTCTCGAGGCGGGGGCGACGGCGGCGCTCGTCGGCCACTCCGAGCGGCGCCATGTCTTCGGCGAGACCGACGCCGAGACCGGTCGCAAGGTCCGGGCGCTCCTGGCCGGTGGGCTCACTCCGATGCTGTGCGTGGGAGAGAAGATCGAGGAGCGCGAGGCGGGCGCGACCCTCTCGGTGGTGGGACGTCAGCTCGGTGTACTCGAAGGCCTCGAGACGCCCGCATTGGGGAAGGTCGTGATCGCCTACGAGCCCGTGTGGGCCATTGGCACGGGCAAGACTGCCACGCCGGCCGACGCCGTGGAGGTGCACGCGTTCATCCGCGACTGGATGGGCAGGGAAGGGGTGCAGCCCGAACACGCCCGCATCCTGTACGGCGGGAGTGTCAAACCGGACAACATCGCCGACCTCGTGGCCGAGGCCGAGATCGACGGGGTACTCGTCGGTGGGGCGTCGCTCGATCCGGCAACGTGGAGCGCGATGGTTGAGACACGGCTCGATTGACTTGACTCTCGAACCGGCTATCTTGCGGCCCCATACGAGCGACACATGTACACGGTCTTTCTGATTGTCTTGGTTCTCGTGGCAGTCGCCATGATGACAGCCATCCTGCTCCAGGCCGGCACGGGCGGTGGCCTCGCCGCCATGGGTGGCGGTGCCTCGACCGACACCTTTCTGGGCGGCCGGCAGGCGGCCACCATTCTCACCAAGGCCACGTGGTGGCTCGGTGGGATCTTTCTCGGCCTGTCCCTGCTCCTGGCGGGCATGAGCACCAGGACGTCGGCGCCGCGATCGGTGCTGGAGAGTGAGCCGGGGGTGCCGGCCCCAGTCGTCCCCCCGACCCAGCTTCCGCTGAACGTGGAGCCCGAACAGTCTCAGGGGACCACGCCACCGCAGCCGCAGAACTAGTGTCGACGTCGCAGCCCGCTTACGTGCTGCTCGAGGACGGCGCGTGGTTCCCCGGAACCGCGCGCTCTTCGTTTCCTCCGACCACGGGTGAGGTGGTGTTCACGACCAATCTCACCGGGTACCAGGAGGTGTTCACCGATCCATCGTACCTGGGGCAGATCGTCGTGATGACGGCGACGATGATCGGCAACTACGGTACCAACGACGAAGATCTGGAGTCCGATAAGCCGCAGGTAACGGCGGTGGTGGTTCGCGAGCTGGCGCGCCACCATTCCAACTGGCGGGCAAGCGGGGCGTTGGACGCCTGGCTTGCCAGCCGCGGGATCCCGATTCTGGAAGGAATCGACACCCGTCGTCTCACGAGACACATCCGGTCGGCCGGCGCGATGCGCGGCATCGTCGCGCTCGGAGCCCAGCCGGACGAGGAAGCGCAGCGGAAGTTGGAGGCGAGCCCCAGAATGGAAGGGCTCGACCTTGCCTCGCGCGCCAGCGTGCCCGATGAGCGGCAGGTCGGCGACGCATCCGCCCGGTTCCACGTCGTGGCGTACGACTTCGGGATGAAGCGCAACATCCTGAGGATCCTCAACGCACTGGGATGTCGCGTCACGGTGGTCCCGTCCACCACACCGGCCGCCCGCGTGGAAGAGCTTGGCCCCGACGGAGTGTTCTTGTCCAACGGCCCGGGGGACCCGGCGGCCGTCCAGTACGTGTTGCCCGAGATCCGCCGCCTGACCGACTCGGGGATGCCGACGTTTGGCATCTGCCTCGGCCACCAACTCCTGGCGTTGGCCTACGGTGGCGAGACCGCCAAGCTTCCGTACGGCCATCGGGGCGGCAACCACCCGGTTCGCGACTTTCAGACCGAACGAGTCCTGATTACCAGCCAGAATCACGGATTTGCAGTCAGGGGAACAGGTAAGGTCGTGTCAGGTGCCAAATCACTTGAGGTGACACATCGTAACCTCAATGATGACACGGTTGAAGGTGTACGGCACCTGGAGCTGCCAGCGTTCGGTGTACAGTACCATCCGGAGGCCTCTCCGGGCCCTCATGACGCAAGACGCCACTTTGACGAGTTCGTCCAAGCTCTTGACAGTCAACGGTTAAGCCGATATTAATGTCGGCCCGACGCCATGCTTCCGACGGGGCGTGGCGACCGCCACCCGGGGCCCATCGAGAGAGGACCAATGACCAAGGCGGATCTCGTCGAGAAGGTCACGGCCAGCATTGCCCGGACGGCCGGGCCGATGATCTCCAAGAAGGACTGCGCGCGCGTCGTTGACGCGTTCCTCGAGGCTATCAAGCTCTCGCTGGCGGATCAGAACAACATCGAGATCCGCGGATTCGGCACATTCAAGATCCGGCGGCGGAAGACGCGGATGGCGAGGAATCCGAGGACCGGCGACCCGGTCGAAGTGGCGGCGCGGCCCGTCCCAGTGTTCAAGCCGTCCAAGGAGTTGCGCGGGATGGTTGCGTCCTCAGAGGACGATCGGGAGCCGGCGGCGGCGGGGGGCTAGCCGGGGCCCCAGGGAACGGGAGCAGCCCTGACGGAAGACAGACGGGGCGGTCGCGATGAGGCGACCGCCCCGCTCTTTGTGCACACGGCCCCGGCCCCGAACCGGTCTAGTGCCGGTTGCGAAAGGCGTCGTAGAGCCGCGTGTGCTTGCTCTCGAGGGAGACCTCCACCCCTCGGATGAAAGCCCGCTCCACCTGGGTGACGATCTGGAGCGGATCGCCGTCGGTCACAATGAGGTCCGCGCGCTTGCCCACGTCGATGCTCCCCATCTCGCTCCCGAGCCCGAGGATCTCGGCCGGGTTCTGGGTCACGGCGCGGAGCGCCTCCTCCTTCGGCAGGCCGAATGCCACGGCCTTGGCGGCGTGATAGGGCAGGTTACGGACATCGCTCGCATCGTCGGTCGCGAACGCGATGCGTACCCCCGCGGCGTGCAGGCGGGCAGCGTTCTCCCAGCCGGCGGCAAGCGGGTCGTCGCGGTCCATCGTTGCCGACAGCGCCGAGCCGACGATCACCGGAATGGAGCGCGAGGCAAGCTCGCCGGCGACCCGGAAAGCCTGATCCCCGCCCACGATGACCGCCCGAACCTCGGGGAACTTGTCGAGGAACAAGAGCAGCGACCGAATGTCGCGCTCCCGGCGCACCATGAAGAACACCGGAACCCGTCCGGTCACGGCAGGGGCGAGCGCCGACACGAGCGCGCGATGGCGATTCGTGATGTTCGGATCGAATGGAGCCGTGGGATCGTCAGCAGCCGTCGCGCCGTTGGTGTGCAGCAAGGCGCGCTCGAACAACGTAATCAGCTCCTCGAGATTGTCGCCCTCGAGACTTGGCTCGTCCCACGGCTCCCCGGTGGGGCTCGGAAACGCCACGACTAGGGCGCCGCTATCGCGGACCGCCATCCGCTCCGGCGTGTCGCCGTGGAGCTGGATAACCGATCCCATGCCTCGGATGACCCCGCTCGCGGGAGCGCTGAGGACGGTCAGAATGCCGTTGGCACGGGCGACCGGGATGGCTTCGCTGTGCGGGTTGACGCCGGTGAGGGCGCGAATGTGGGGGTTGTACCGTCCCACTTCCCGATCGTCACGGCTCGCCGCGACCTGGCCGATCTCCACCATCCCCAGTTGGGTCACCGGGTCGATCATGCCTGGGTACAGGTGTTTTCCAGCCAGGTTGATCACGGTGGCGCCGTTGGGGATGCTGACCTCGCCGGCCGTCCCGACGGCCTGGATCCGCCCGTCGCCAATCAACACCACGCCATTCTCGATCGGCGGCCGCGAGGCGGGGTGCACGGTGGCACCCGCAAGGGCCGTGACCGGTGCCTGGCGCGGCGACGCGGCCGGGAGGAACGTGCCGACGGACGGTCCGCCGGTGATCCCAGCGTCGGCTGCAGCCGGCGGTGTGTCGCGATCGGCAGACCGCGCCGACACGGACGGCGATACCGCCTCGGGAACGATCTGGGTCGCCGGCATCGGCCGGACCGGATCGCCCCGGGTTTCGGCCTCCCGCTGGCGATCGTAGTACACGATGCCATCGATGATCGTCTTCTCCACCCGGGTGTACGAGTCGAACGGATCGCCCGAGAGCAGCACGATGTCGGCGTGCTTCCCCACCTGCAGCGTACCGACTTTGTCGTCGATATGGAGGATCTCGGCCGGATATCGCGTCAGCATGCGGAGCGCGTGTTCCTGCGGCACACCCCCGTACTTCACTGCCTTGTTGAACTCGTAAACCATGAACGAGCTGAGATTGCTCCCCGTGTCATCGGAGTTGATGGCCGTCTTGACACCATGCTCGTGCATGATGGCCGCGTTGTACGGAATCGCGTCGTAGGCTTCGAGCTTGTAGGCCCACCAGTCGCTGAACGTGCCCGCACCGGCCCCGTGGGCGGCCATTTCGTCCGCCACCTTGTATCCCTCGAGCACGTGCGTGAACGAGTTGATGCGGAACCCGAACCGTTCCGCGACGCGGAGGAGCATCATGATCTCGTCGGCGCGGTAGGAGTGCGCCGTGACCAGGATCCTCCCCTCCATGATATCGACCAGCGCCTCGAGCCTGAGGTCGCGCCGCGGAGGCACTCGAGCCGCCCGCGGGTTCGCGCGGTACGCGTCCCAGGCCTTCTTGTACTCTTGCGCGGCCGTGAACGCCGCCACATACACGGCCTCGACCCCCTCTCGGCTCGCGGGGAACCGCTGCTGGCCCTGGCCACCGAAATTCTTGCGGGTCACGTTTTCGCCCAGCGCGAATTTCACGGTCTGCGGAGCACCGGCCACCAACAGAGCACGGCCATCCTGCATCCCCCAGCGCATCTTGATGATGGCGCTCTGGCCGCCGATGGGATTGGCGCTCCCGTGCAGCACTTGTGCCGTGGTGACGCCTCCGGACAATGCGCGGTAGATCCCAAAGTCCTCCGGCTCCAAGGCGTCGATCACGCGGACCTCGGCCGCGACGGGTACCGACCCCTCGTTCGTGGAGCGCATGGCGATGTGCGAATGCTCGTCCACGAGGCCGGGAATGGCCGTTTGGCCGCTCCCGTCCACGACTGTGGCGCCACGCGGCGGCGTGAGATCGGTGCCAATGGCACGGATGACGCCGTCCCGCACCAGGATCGACACGTTGCGGTAGACGGTGTCGTTTGCCGACCAGACGGCATCGAGGTTGCGGATGAACAGATCGCCCCGCGGCACCGCCACGGCACCGGGCTCGATCTGCGTTTTCCATTGCGCCGCCATCGGCGGCGCCACGGCGACCGTCAGGAGTGAAGCGGTGAGAAGCGCGCGTGCGGTGATCATCGGTACCCCCTCTCGGGCGTGCCGGTACGCCGTGCCGTCCATGAGAAATCTCCCATGGGGCCGCCGCCGGTGCCCGATGCCTCGTCACCCTCGACGGTCCCTTTGATGTCGAATTCCATCGTCTCGCCACCCATGCTCAGCACCCAGGTGCACGTGAACCCCGTGCCCGACACCACGCCACTGCGGATCTGCACGGTTCCCATCTCCATCGTCAGCGTTCCGCTGAAGTCGGACCCCTCCTGCTCCAGTGTCATCCGGCCGCCCATCGCTTGGCCTCCGGCGTCGATCGTGAGGGTCCACGAGCCCGTCACGTCCACTGCCGGGGCCTCACCACTGCCCCGTGCCGCACTCGGCTTACCCCGCTCCAACTCGCCTTCGAGGAAGGTGTACTGGACCTTGGTGTCCTCGGCGAACAGTGGACCGTCAGTGACGATGAACGTGGCAGGGAGCCCACTCTCGATGCGGATGAGCGCCGATGCTCCCAGGAGCTCGGCAGGGGTGGCCGTGAGGGCGCGCAACGCATCCGCCTCGCTCAGGCCGTACTCCATCGCCTTGCGCGTTCCATCCAGTAGGTCGGCCTTCCCGCCACCCGTCGTGAGGGCAACCCGGACGCCGGCGGCGGCCAGCTTGCCGGGATTCGCGTACAGCTGTTCGAGATCCCGCTTCTCGCGCTCCGCCCCGGCGTCGAGCGGCTTCGGCTCCTGCGCCGGCGCTGCCGCCGAGTCAGGCTCGGCTTGCGATTTCTGCTTCTCCGGCTTCCACTGTTTCGGCTCGGGGAAGTCCAGGGAGGCGAGGACTGGCACGTTCCGCTGACGGAGAAGGTCGGCGACCTTCCACGCTTCGTCTCCACCTACGATGATCGGCGACAGCGCGTATTCCTCGGCCAGTCGAAGGACCAGGCGGATCTCCTCCGAGTCGTCGGCGGCGAAGAACACCGGGACCTCGCCAGCCAGGGCGGACCGCAGGACTTCGTAGTCGGGATCCCACCGAGGGGCCGTCAGTCCCCGAGGATCGCGCTGATAAGCCGCGGTATGCGCTCCATGGTGGCGGGCGTCCTCGAGGCTCTGGCGAATGAAGGCGGCCACGGCGAACAACGTCCCGGGATACGCGCCCCGTGCCCCTTGGAGCGAGAACACCGGTCCCAGCGTCGGGATGAGTACCAGGCCGGCCGGCACCTCGGCGCCCTTGCGATGGATCAGCATTGCGCCACGTCCGGGCATGACCGGACCGTCGGGATGCACGGCACCGGCAACGATGCCGCCCTGTCGCTGCTTTTCCAGGTCCGTGCCGGTGGCCGCGAGGAAGTCCGTGACCCGCCGATGCGGCGTGAAACCCTGGACGCCTCTCGGCGGATTCCAGGGTTCGATCTCTTGCCTGTTGACCTCGACCTCCGGAAACTCAACCTTCGCCGCACCGTGGGCGTCGATCAGCCCCGGAAACACCATCAATGAGTCACCGGCGAGCACCTCCGCGTCCGGCGGGATCTGAACGTTGGCGCCCATCGCCTGCACGAATCCATTACGAACGATGATCGTCTGATTGGCCAGGCGGCTGCCGTCCGCCCGCACCACGGTGACACCGCTCAGCGCGTATGCCGGTGGCGGTGGAGGCTCGGTGAACTGGGCGACGACGGTTCGCGGAGCCAGCAGTGCCACCGTCACCGCCGCCAAGGCGGACAACCGGCGAGCGCGTGGTCTCAGCATCTCGAATCCTTCGCTTGATGAGGTTGACGAGCGTGATCTGGGTTGCGAGGACCCGGAAGCTGACCGTGATCCTGAGCGGTGTCAAGAAGCGTCGGCCCCGCTGGACGCGGCACGCCCTGCTCGCCGTTCACGGGAGCGGCTATATTGGGCCTCATGTCGTCCCGTCCCGCCGATCGCCGGCCGGCCGCGCCGATCACGATCGAATGCCGCCTGTTTGCGCGCTACGCGGAACTGGTGGGTCGTCCCCAGGTCTCCCTGACGCTTCCCCCCGCGAGCACGGTGCGCGAGGCGATCGCGGTCCTGCGGAGTGGGATCGAGCGGGGAGAGCTCCTCCCCGCGACGCCTCTTGCTGCCGTGAACTGCGAACACAGCCCGTTGGACCGACGGCTCCGCGATGGAGACGAGCTGGCGCTCTTGCCGCCGCTGGCGGGAGGGTGAATTGGAGTACCTCACCCGGGAGCCGATTGACATCGCGGTCCTTCTGTCAGAGGTCGCCGCACCCGGGCGCGGGGGGACGGTGGCGTTTCTCGGCACGGTGCGGCGAAGTGCCGATGACGGTCCGGTGGCCGCGATCGAGTACTCGGCCTATGAGGCCATGGTCGTCGCCGAGTTCGACCGGATCCTCGACGAGGCCCGCGCCCGGTGGCCGGACGCGGGGTTCGCCGCCCGGCATCGGATCGGCGTGGTGCCTACGGGGGAAGCCAGCATCGGGGTGGTCGCAGCGGCCCCGCACCGTGCTCAGGCATTCGAGGCAGGACGGTTTCTGATCGAGGAAGCGAAGCGGCGGCTGCCGGTGTGGAAGCACGAGCGGTTCGACGACGGGAAGGCCCAGTGGCGGGAGGGGTGACGGCGGCCGCCGGGGGCGGGGTGGGGGAGGCGAGGTAATGAGCCTAGCGATCGCGCTGATCGAGCCGCAAATCCCGCCCAACACCGGCAACATCGCCCGGATGTGTGCCGCCACCGACACCACGCTGCATCTGATCGAGCCCCTGGGCTTCCGCCTCGACGACGCCCGACTGAAGCGCGCCGGCCTCGACTACTGGGACCACGTCGACCTCTGGATCCACCCCCACTGGCGAGCCTTCCGTCATGTCGTCTCGCGCGAACGCTGCCTATATTTCTCTTCGCACGGGACGCGATCGTATCTGAACGCTCCGTTCTTGCCGAACAGCGTGCTGGTGTTCGGTAGTGAGGTGGATGGGATGCCGCGGCGGATTCTGGAAAAGCACCCCGACGAGATCTTTCGCATTCCCATGGCGCGCGCCGTTCGCAGCCTGAACCTGGCAACGGCGGCCGGCATCGTGCTCTACGAAGCGATCCGGCAGCTTGCCGTCACGATCGAGCCCGTGCGTTCCGACCCACCTCCCGACTCGTCCGCCAACCTCAGCGCACAACACGGGAACCAACGATGAACAAGATCACGGTAGTGGGAGCGGGTCACGTCGGCGCGACGACCGCGCAACGCCTGGCCGAGAAGGAACTGGCGCGTGAGATCGTCCTCGTCGACATCCTCGAAGGGATTCCACAGGGCAAGGGACTCGACCAGTGGCAGTCGGGCCCGGTGGAGGGGTTCGACACCCGCATCGTCGGTGCCAACGACTACGGGCCCGCGAAAGGGAGTGACATCTTCGTGGTGACCGCGGGCATTCCGCGCAAGCCCGGCATGAGCCGCGACGACCTGGTCAAGACGAATGCGGGAATCGTCCAGTCGGTGGCCGCCGAGATCAAGAAGGTGGCGCCCAAGGCGATGATCATCGTCGTGTCCAACCCGCTGGATGTCATGTGCTACGTGGCCAAGCAAGTGACGGGATTCCCACGTGAGCGGGTGATGGGCATGGCCGGGATTCTCGATACCGCACGCTTCCGCACGTTCCTGTCCCAGGCCATCGGGGTGTCCATGGAAGACATCCAGGCGATGGTGCTCGGAGGGCACGGTGACTCGATGGTGCCGCTCATCTCCTACACGACGGTGTCCGGCATTCCGGTCACCCAGTTCGTCAAGCAGACTGTGCTCGATCCCATCGTGGAACGCACTCGGAAGGGCGGCGGCGAGATCGTGAGCTTGCTGAAGACCGGCTCGGCCTACTACGCGCCGTCGTCCGGCGCCGTGCAGATGGTCGAGGCGATCGTCAAGGACAAGAAGCGGCTGCTGCCGTGCGCGGCGTGGCTCCAAGGGGAGTTCGGCCTCAAGGACGTGTTCGTTGGCGTGCCGTGCCTCCTGGGTGCCGGTGGCGTGGAGCGCATCGTCGAGATCGAGCTCACCGCCGAGGAACAGGCCGCCCTCGTGAAGTCGGCCGACGCGGTGCGGGAGACCATGAGCGTGGTGGAACTGTAGCGCGTCCCACCGCCACGCTGCCGCTGCGGCCTAGCGTCTCGGGCGCCAGGCCGTAACTTCCGGCACGACTCCCAGCCTCCCGGAGACCCGACATGATCTCGATCCCCTCCCTGTGGCTCCCGATCCTGCTCTCGGCGGCGGCAGTGTGGATTGCCAGCGCCATCGTGTGGACGCTGATGCCGCATCGCCGGTCGGAGTTCAGGAAGCTGCCCGACGAGGACGCGGTCCGCGAAGCGCTCAAGGCCCCACCGGGCGAGTACCAGTTGCCATTCGCCAAGGACGCCGCCGCTGCCAAGGATCCCGAGTTCGTCCGCCGGGCCGAAGAGGGGCCGGTGGGCTTCGTGCGGCTCCTGCCGCCCGGGCGACCGGCGATGGGTAGGGCCATGGTGCTGTCGCTGCTCTACTACGTGGTGATCGGCGTGATCGTCGCGTACCTTGCCAGCCGAACGCTGGATCCCGGTGCGCACTACCTTGCGGTCTTTCGCGTCGCCGGTGCCACGGCATGGATGGCGCACTTCTTCGCCGCCGTGCCCGACTCCATCTGGTTCGGGAAACCGTGGCACTCGACGGGAAAGCTCCTGTTCGAGTCGCTCGTGTACGCCGGGCTGACTGGAGGGATGTTCGGCTGGCTCTGGCCCGCCTGAGCGCCGCTCAGCCGCCCTCGTAGGTCACGTAGTTCCGGGGCTTTTCCCAGAGGACCAGGCGCGACAGCCGACCCGGGAGGCGCCCCTCGAGCATCTGCCAGATCGCTACGACGAGGTTTTCCGTCGTCGGGTTGCGGTCTCGGAACTCCGGGACGTCCAGATTCAAGTTCTTATGATCGAGGCGTCGGAGGACTACCTCCGCCACGATGCGCTTCACCTCGCCGAGGTCCGCAACGTAGCCCGTCGTAGGATGCACCTCGCCCTCGACCGACACCTCGAGCTCGTAGTTGTGCCCGTGATAGTTCGGGTTGTTGCACGGCCCGAAGATCTCCTTGTTCTCGGCATCGGAGAGCTTCGGGTTGTGGAGCCGGTGCGCCGCGTTGAAATGGACACGACGCGTCACGGTGAGGACTGGCATGCGCAGGTAGTTAGCGGCGGTCGGAGGCGGCGTCAAGCAGACACGTGACCGGGGTCGTTGACCTTCGTCTATGACGTTGCTACTATGTAAGTTACGCCATCGTGCCCCGTCATCGACTCGTCGGCCTCCTCGCGCTGACACCGTTGCTTGCCCTCGTCGGGCCCTCCTCCCTTACCGCTCAGCGGAGGAGCGTGAGCGTCTCCTACGGCGCCTGGTGGCACGATCAGACCAGCGTGCAGTACGGCATCGCCTACGACCGCGCGCTCTTCGGCCCCATCGGTGTGTCTCTCGGCGGGTTCTACCTGGACGATAGCGGCTCGCTCGTGGACCGGTCGCAGAGCGGAGGGGAAGTGCTGCTCACTGTTGGACATCGGGGCCGAGGGTGGTACGGGCTCGGTGGCGTGGGCCTCGGCATCGATCACGACGACGGCAACGCCGACGCGTCGTGGAGCGTCGGCCTCGGCTACACCCTCGCAGTCCTGCCATTCTTCGCCATCGGTCTCGAGACACGGTACCGCGTGGAAGACACGGGGGTGAGCGGCTTCTGGCGGCTCGACCCGCTCGATCGGCGCGGGCTGTCGTTGTCGGGCCGTGTCGTGGTCGGCCGTGGGCTGCGCCGATCCGGCCCGCCCAGGAGCGGCGGGACCGCGCCCGGCGCGCCGCGACCGGTACCGGTGGTGGTCGTCCCCGTCGCCGACGGGAGCGTGCCCGAGGACGTGGCGCGCGTTGCATCCAGCGTGGTGCGGACCGCGCTCGACGCCATGGGAAGTCCCTATCGGTGGGGCGGGAGCGACGCCACCGGCTACGACTGCTCCGGGCTCATCCAATGGGCCTACGGGCAGCACGGCATCGTGCTGCCGCGGATGAGCCGCGATCAGGCCCGGCAGGGCGTGCAGGTGGAGCGACGCGTGGCGGCCCTCAACCCCGGCGACATCCTTGCGTTCTCCGAGGGCAGCGGGACGGTGACCCATGTCGGTCTCTACGTCGGTGACGGCCAGTTCATCCACAGCTCGTCCACGGGGGTGAGGCTCTCCGGATTGGACGCGAGCGACCCCGAGGCGCGGTGGTGGCGGGATCGCTGGGTATCGGCGCGCCGGATTCTCCACTAGCCGCCGCCCGGGACTGAAGAATCGGCGGTCGGGGCGGCCGTTCAACAGCCGGATCGGGCGCGGGACACCCGGCTACCTGAGGTCACGTCACGCCCGCTCCAGGAACCATCGACTCCCCCTTGACAGGCAGGCGGCCGCGTCTATCTTTCCGCCCATTAGCACTCTACGTGGATGAGTGCTAGCAGTACGCAAAGTTTTTCCCACCAACAGTTTACGAATCGGAGGCACACGCATTATGGCCACTGCGACGAAGTCCAAGGCCAAGCTCAACATCAAGCCTCTCGGCGACCGCGTCCTGATCCGGCCTCTCGAGGAGGCTGAGGAGATGCGTGGCGGGCTGTACATCCCCGACACGGCGAAGGAGAAGCCGCTTCAGGGTGAAGTGCTGGCCGTCGGCCCGGGTCGCATCGAGAAGGGCGAGCGCGTTCCCATGGAGTTGACCGCGGGACAGAAGGTGTTGTACGCCAAGTACGCGGGCACGGAAGTGCGCATCGGCAGCGACGAATACCTGATCATCAAGGAATCCGACGTCCTCGCCATCGTCGAGTGACGCAAAGGGGGAAAACACGTATGGCAAACGCAAAAGAGCTGCATTTCGAGGTCGCCGCGCGAACGGCGCTCAAATCGGGTGTCGATCAGCTGGCTGACGCGGTCAAGGTGACCCTCGGCCCGAAGGGCCGAAACGTCGTCATCGACAAGAAGTTCGGCAGCCCAACCGTCACCAAGGACGGCGTGACGGTGGCGAAGGAGGTCGAGCTGGCGGACCCCGTGGAGAACATGGGCGCCCAGATGGTGAAGGAAGTCGCCA
>CAYGCN010000007.1:30636-52197 GCA_964348385.1 uncultured Gemmatimonadaceae bacterium | reverse complement strand
GCAATGGCCGACTGGAGCGTTGCCTACGCGGTCATCAGGATCACCGGCAGCTCGCTGTCGATCTCCCGTGCAGCCTGCAGGATGTCCGTCCCGCTCACGCCGGGCATGCGGATGTCGGTCAGCACCACATCGGGCGGTCCCGCCTTCAGGGCTTCGAGGCCCGCTTTGCCACCCTGGGCGATCTCGGGCCGAAACCCCTTGTTCTTGAGCAGGATGCGCAGCGTGTCGAGGATCGCGCTCTCGTCATCGATGATGAGGATTCTAGGTCGAGTTTCGCTCACGCGTCGTCCTCCGATACCTCGGCAGGTCCGGCGGCCGGAATCACGATGGAAAACGTGGTCCCCGCACCCGGACTGGAATCCAGAAACAGCAGGCCACGGTGGGCCTGCACCGCACGCTGAACGATGGCGAGGCCGAGGCCGGATCCGCCGATCCGGCCGCTCACGAACGGCTCGAACAGCCGGTCGCGCAGCTCTTCCGGAATGCCGGGGCCGTTGTCGGCCACCCGGAGCAGGACCGCCGGCCCGATCCGCACACCCATGGGAACGTCGTCGATCCGCGCTTCGCGCACCTCTACGCGAACCCGGGCCGTCTCGGTCGATGCCTGGACGGCGTTCAGCACCAGATTCACCACCACGCGGTGAAGCAGATCCTCGTCACCCTCCACGGGCGCCGTCGGCTCGACCACGACCTGCAGATCGGCCGTCTCGGGGCAGTCCGGATGCTTGCGGACCACGGCCACCGCCGCCTCGACGACGTGCGACAGATCGAGGGGCCGGCCCTGGGTGACCCGAACCCGTGAGAAGTCCAAGAACTCCGTGAGCAGCCGGCTGAGCCGGTCGCTCTCCCGAATCACCAGCCGGGTCAGATGACGCTCGTCTTCCCCCTGTCGCTCGGCACCCGCCAGCTGTTCGATGGACGACCGAATCGATGCGAGCGGATTCTTGATCTCATGAGCGAGCGAGGCCGACAGCTCCGCGACGGCCTCGAGGCGTTCCGTCCTGAGGTGCAACGCCTCGATGCGCTTCTGGTCACTGATATCGGTGAAGATGGCGGTCACCGACGGTGACGCGGCATCGCCGGTGTCGATACTGGTCGTGGTGACACCGATGGGGAAGCGCCGATCCGCCACGCGCACCTCACCCTCCGAGCGGACAGACTTCTGACGCGTGGAGCGGGTCACGGCGATCGCCTGGAGCAGCTCCGGTGCCCGGTCACCGATCAGCTCGTCGAGCGATCGATCCACGCTCCCGTCCTCGTTCAGGCCCAGCAGCTCGCGCGCGGCAGGATTGGCGAACACCAACCGCCCCTCGCCGTCCACCGTGAGCACGCCGCTGCGGATGTTCTGGAGAATGTCGCTCGCTTCGAGTCGGAGCCGGTGCACCTCCTGCTCCAGCTCCTCGCGCTCGGCCCCCATCACACGCACGCGGCTCGCGATCAGCCCCGTGACCATGAACACCGCGATGAACACGGCGATCTGCAACCAGACCACGACCGAGAGCTGAACCGGCTGCCACCACACGATGTCGGCGACGTAAAGCAGGATCGCGAGGCTCGTCACGAGCAGGCTGGAGGTGAGCGGCATCAGCACGGCGCTGACCGCAATGACCAGGATGTACAGCGCCGGGAACTGGGAGGCCGGCCCTTCCGTGACGTGTACGACCGTCGTCACGAGGGCCAGGTCGAACACGGCTTGTGCGTACAGGAACGTGAGGGTGGGCTCGGAGGCACGCAGATGGGTGTACCACACCGACAACCCGCTCGCGATCACGCTGGCGATGGCGGCGATCGCCAGGATGACGATGGTACCGGGTGGGACGGCCCGGAAGTAGAACGCGGCTGCGACGAAGACCACGATCGCCACGACCACACGGCCCAGATAGATCCATCCCAACAGATCCCGCAGCCACGTGGTACCGCCTGCCGACTGGACGGCGACCCGCGGTTGGTCTGCGCTCCCCGAGCGTTGCATAGGGCCAAGTATCCTGAAGCCCTTCGCAAAATGCAACACCCCAAATCACAGCCACGAACCGGAAGGCCTGCCGTCACGAAAACGGGCCCCGGTGCCCTGGCGGCACCGGAGCCCGTTCACCACGCAGCGCCGACGGTCAGCCGGCCACGTTCACCATGTCGAAGATCGGCAGGTACATCGACACGATCATGCCGCCCACCACGACGCCAAGCACCACGATCATGACGGGTTCCATGAGCGACAGCAGGGCCGCCACGGAGGCATCGACTTCGTCGTCATAGAAGTCGGCGATCTTGGTCAGCATCTCGTCCAGGCCGCCGGTGGCCTCACCGACCGCGATCATGGACGTCACCATCGGTGGGAACACCTTGGACTTCTCGAGCGGACCGGCCACGGTCTCACCGCCGGCGATCGAGCCACGGGATTCCATGACCGCGTCGTGAATCACCCGGTTGCCCGCCGTCCGGGCCGTGATCTCGAGCCCGTCGAGGATCGACACGCCGGATGCCAGGAGCGTCCCGAGCGTCCGCGTGAAGCGGGAGACGGCTGACTTGCGAAGCAGGTCCCCGATCACCGGCATGCCAAGCAGCATGCGGTCGATGTTGAGTTTGCCGCCGTCCGTCTTGTAGTACTGTCTCACCACCCAGGCAATGAAGAGCCCGCCCAGGATCAGGGCCCACCAGTAGTTGCTGAGCACCGCGCTGAGCCAGATCACCAGCCGAGTCGGCGCGGGGAGCGGCACGTTGGCCTCGCGGAACATCTGCTCGAAGGTCGGGATCACGAAGAGGAGCAGCACGATGACCGCGATGCCCGCGACGGAGAAGATCACCGCCGGATAGATCATCGCGCCCTTTACCTTCCGGACGATCGCGTCGTTCTTCTCCAGGAAGGTGGCCAGGCGCAGGAGAATGGTGTCCAGGATACCGCCCGCCTCACCGGCCGCAACCATGTTGACGTACAGGGCGCTGAACGCGTTGCGGTGCTTGTCCAGCGCATCGGCGAGCGTTTGGCCGGCCTCCACGTCGTACAGCACCTGTTTGGTCGTGCCCGCAAGCGCCTTGTTCTCCGTCTGCTGCGCCAGAATGTCCAGCGACTGCACCAGCGGGAGGCCCGCGTTGATCATCGTGGCGAACTGCCGAGTGAACACGACGATGTCGCGAGTCGGAATGCGAATGGCACGCCGCCGCTTCTGACGCTCGCGGACCCGCACCACCATGAGCCGGTTCTTCCGAAGATGTTCCCGAACGGCGTCCATCGACGGCAGGTCGACGGTTCCTGTGGTCTCGTCGCCGGAGACCGTGCGGGCTGTGTACTCGTAGGTCGGCATAGCCTGTTCTCCGCGGGGGCTTAGCGCCGGCTGGCGGCCGGCCGGGCAGGACGCTCCTCACCCGGCATTGGCTCGCCAATCGCACGCAGGAACTCGTTCTGGTCCGGAGCGACCCGCAGGCACTCCTCCATCGACACCTGACGGGACATGTACAGCTGGTAGAGCGAATCGGTCAGCGTCTGCATGCCGTGCTTCTTGCCGGCCTGCAGCGAGGACTGGATCTGGTGCACCTTGTCGTCACGGATGAGGGCACGAATCGCCGGGGTCGCCACCATGATCTCGCACGCCATCACCCGGCCCTTACCCGAGACCTTCGGCAGCAGGAGCTGCGTCACCACCCCTTCGAGCACGAACGCGAGCTGCGCACGCACTTGTGACTGCTGGTGCGACGGAAAGACGTCGATGATCCGGTTCACGGTCTCCGCGGCCGAGTTGGTGTGGAGTGTCGCCAGCGCGAGATGACCGGTTTCCGCGATCGTGAGCGCCGCCGAGATGGTCTCCAGGTCACGCATCTCGCCGACAAGCACGATGTCCGGATCCTGTCGCAGGGCGTACTTGAGCGCCGTGGCAAAGGACTGGGTGTCGGTGCCGACCTCGCGCTGATTGACGATGCAGCCCTGATGGCGGTGGATGAACTCGATCGGGTCTTCGACCGTGATGATGTGCCCGCGTCGCTCCTTGTTGATCTTGTCGATCATCGCCGCCAGCGTCGTGGATTTGCCCGAGCCCGTCGGCCCGGTCACCAACACGAGGCCGCGGGGCCGCTCGGCGAGCTTCTCCATGACCGGCGGAAGGCCCAAGTCCTCGAACGTGCGCACGTTGAACGGGATCTGACGGATGACCATCGAGACGCAGCCGCGCTGCTTGAAGCAGTTGCCGCGAAACCGCGCCAGGTTCTGAATCCCGAACGAAAAGTCCAGTTCGTCCTCGGATTCGAATCGCTTCTTCTGGTTTTCCGTGAGCACGGAATACGCCAACGTGAGCGTGTCCTTGGGCGTGAGATTCCGATCGACCCGAGAATTGGTGATCTCCCCGTCCACACGCAGTTTGGGCCGCTCGCCCGCGGTCACGTGGAGGTCCGACGCGTCGCGCTCGATCATCTCCTCGAGCAATTGCCGCAGGTTCAGCGAATCGCCGCTTCTGCCTTCGTCGCTCATCGACTACTCCGCCGCCGTCTCCTTGACGACTTCCTCGAGTGTGGTGACGCCCTTGCGGATCTTCGCCATGCCGTCCATCCGCAGGGTCAGCATGTCCTCTTTCACGGCCTGGTTTCGGAGTTCCTCGGTCGAGGCGCCCCGCAGGATCATGCGGCGGACCTCGGGCGACATGGCCATGACCTCGTAGAGTCCCTGTCGGCCCCGGTAGCCGGTGCCGCCACAAGCATCGCACCCTTCGCCCTTATAGAATGTGATCCCCGTCGCCTCCGCCTCGCTGATCCCCAGCGCAGCCAGCTCCTCCACCGAATACCGGTGCTCCTGCTTGCAGGACTCACAGATCCGCCGCACCAGCCGCTGCGCGACGATCAGATTGACCGCACTCGCGACGTTGAAGGGCTCGATCCCCATATCCACCATGCGGGTGACCGTCGACGGCGCGTCATTAGTATGCAGGGTCGAGAGTACGAGGTGGCCGGTGAGTGACGCCTTGATGGCGATACTGCCGGTCTCCAGGTCGCGGATCTCGCCGACCATGATGATGTTGGGATCCTGCCGCAGAAACGCCCGCAGGGCGGCGGCGAACGTCATCCCGATCTCGCTGCGCACCAAGACCTGGTTGATGCCGTGGATGTTGTACTCCACGGGATCCTCCGCGGTCATGATGTTCACTTCCATCGTGTTGATCCGGGACAGCGCCGAGTAGAGCGTGGTCGTCTTCCCCGAGCCCGTGGGACCCGTCACCAGCACCATCCCGTACGGGTTGAGGATGGCCCGCATCAGGTCCTTCTCCGCCTTCGGTTCGAAGCCGAACTTCTGGAGATCGAGCGTCAGGTTGCCCTTGTCGAGGATCCGCAGCACGATCTTCTCGCCGAAGATGACGGGCAGTGTGGAGACCCGGAAGTCGATCACCCGGCTGCCCATCTTGAGCTTGATGCGGCCGTCCTGCGGCACGCGGCGCTCGGCGATGTTCAGGTTGGACATGATCTTGACGCGTGACGTGAGTGCCGCCCTCAGCTTCACGGGCGGCTTCATCACATCCAACAGCGCGCCGTCGATCCGATACCGTACCCGAATCTCCTTCTCGAACGGCTCGATGTGAATGTCACTCGCCCCGCGCCGCACGGCATCTGTCAGAATCCCGTTGATCAGCTTCACTACCGGCGCGTCGTCCGCGACCTGGGTCGGCGCGTCCTCGTCCTCCTCCTCCTCGATGACCTCGAGATCTTCCTCCTCCATGTCCTTGAGCAGGGTCTCGAGCTGCGCGTCCGTCTGCTCGTAGTACCGCTCGATGGCCGTGCGGAGGGTGAACTCGCCAGCGATGACCGGGAAGATATCGTAGCGGGTGACGAACTTGAGATCCTCGACCACCGCGACGTTCGTCGGCTCGGCCATGGCCACAGTGAGCGTGCGTCCTTCCCGCTTCAGGGGCAGGACATCGTGCTTCACCGCGATCTCGGCGGGGACCAGCTTGACGATTTTGGGATCGACCTCGAACCGTGACAGGTCGACGGCGGGAACCCGATACTGGCGGGCGAGCATCTTGGTGATCTCGAGTTCCTGGATCAACCCGAGCTTCACCAGCACGTAGCCGAGCCGCATCCCGGTCCGGCGCTGCTCCTCGAGCGCAGCCAGGAGCTGCTCACGTGTCAGAAGGCCTTCGCGGACGAGCAACTCGCCCAGTCGTTCTACGCCTGCTGCAGCCGTCGCCATGCCCGCCCGGTGAAGGAGAAACGAGGAATGGTCAACTCGTTAGAACACAACGACGTAAGGTTATGAGGCCCTTCCCGAGTGTCAAGGGATTTGCGCACGTTTTCGCAATTGCTCGACGATTTGCGGGCCGATTCCGGGCACCCGCTGCAAATCTTCGAGGCGCCGATACGGGCCGCGGAGCCGGCGGTCCTCCACGATGGCCCGCGCGCGGGCCGGCCCGATCCCCGGGAGGGTCTCAAGCTCACGCTGCGTGGCGGTGTTGATGCGAACGCGCCCGTGGACTTCGGCTTCGCGGTACGTCGCCCGGCCCGAGAAGGTGACGTGAGGCTTCACTGCCTCCAGGAGGCCCGGTCCGATCCCCGGCACGCGTTCCAGCTGGTCCAACCTACCGAAGGCCCCTCGGGCACTTCGATCGGCCACGATACGGCCCGCCAGCCCGGCACCGATGCGGGGCAGCCGAGTGAGTTCCTCGGCCGTGGCCACGTCCACATCGATCCGCTCACCGGGCCCCAGCGGCCGTGCGAGGCGCGCCGCGCGAGCTGCCAACGAGTCGCGGGTCGGCCGCGACGAGTCGGCCACCGCGTACGCAATCGCTCCCGCCGGCTGGGATCCGCCCATCGCGAGCCGCACCAGCAAACCGGCGATGGCCAGCCCCAAGAGGAGCAAGGCGGCGCGGCGATCGTCCGATGTCGCCATGTGCCCGACGGTGCACCGGGGGCGACCGGGCGCTCAACGCGAAGTGTTGCGCGAAGGATCGAAATGCCGAGGTGTCGAGGGGGCTATCGCAGGAGTGCCAAGGCCACTTCGCCCACGATCTGCAGGCTTTCGGCGCTCACCTTGTCGAGGGTGTCTTCGGTGGTGTGCCAGTAGCGGTTGTCCGGTCCGCCGTAATCGAAGTCGATCACGTCGATCGCCCGTACGCCGACCTCCTGGAGCGGCACGTGATCGTCGATCACCGTGTGGCGCACCGACGCTCGGAACACGCGGCCATACCCGAGATCCGCAGCCCGGCTCCACACCCGTTCCACCACCTCGGGCGCGGCCGCGACCGAATACCCTTCCTGATGCAGATCCAGCTCACGATCACCGACCATGTCCCACACGACGGCGAACAGGGGCAGGGCCGTGCGATCGAGTGACGCCGCGTAGTGCCGTGATCCCAAGAGCACGTCACGGTTCTCGACGAAGTCCCCGTAGTCCTCCCCGTCCACGAACACCAGATCGACGCCGAATCCGGGTGGCTCCCGCCGGAGCGCGTCCGCGACAGCCAGCAGCAGCGCCACGCCGGAGGCCCCGTCATTGGCACCGGGGACCGGCTGCCGCTGAGCACCCAGGTTGGGGCTCCGGTCGGCCCGTGGCCGCGTATCCCAGTGCGCCACATAGAGCACCCGCTCGCGCAGCGCCGGGCGAAACCGTCCGATGAAGTTTCGTAGTCGGAGTGTGTCGCCCGTGGTGGTCACGTGCGTAAAGGCCTGCACCTCGACGGAGTCGGTCGACGCCTCGAGGCGGGCGAGGATCCAGTCGCCCGCTTGTCGGTGTCCTTGCGTGTTGGGAATTCTGGGACCGAAGGCCAGTTGGGCTTCGACGTAGCGCAGCGCGGCGGTGCCATCGAACTGGGGTCGGTCGAGCGTGGTGCCGCCGCACGCGGCCGCCGCCGCCAGGGCCACGCCCACCACGCGCCTCACCGGATCTGCCCCGCCTGCAGGGTCAACTCGCCGAACACCGTGAACACGATCTGATTCAGTCCCTGCGAGAGGTGTCGCTGCTCACTCCGAATGTAGCTGAACGTCAGACCGCCGCGTACCGTCGCGCTGAACCCGGTGTCGAGCCGAACGTCGAACTGGTTCCGGCGACTGTCCGACACGCTGCGGCACTCGTCGGAATCGGCACGTAACAGACACACCGACAGCACCGACGCACTGTAGGCGACGGTCGTCTGAATCCGGTTTTGCATCCGTAACAGCCGCTCCGGTGGCCGGAAGGCGAAGTTCAGCGTGGTCGCCCACTCCTGACGGTCGCTCTCCGTGCGATTGCCCGACGTGACGGCTTCGGAGCTGGACAGCGTGACTCGGGTCGAGGTCGTGATCCCCGACCACCACCCGACCGTGAGGGAAGGGGCAAAGAGCGTGGTGTTGTTTTCGGTTCGCACCGGGGCCCCCAACCCTCCGGCGAGCTCGGCGAGCGACGGCTGGATGCGCGCGCTCTCCTGCACCCGATACTGCGCCTGCGCCGTCACCGACGACAGCACACGCCGGATCGACGGCGGCGGCGTGTAACCCCACGTGAGGCTGATCGACGGCCACTCCCGCGTGAGCTGCTGCACCTGCGTCTGATCGTCTCCGCGCCGCTGCCACCTGGTGTTCACGATGTCACGGAAGCTCACGCGTACCTGCACCGAGAGGGGCAACCGAGCGCCCCCGGAGACGACGGTGGTCTTGGTTTCCCCGGCCGACGTCGCCGGCAGACCCTCCTGACTCCGGAATTCATCGAGCCCGCCCCAGGCGAGGTGATACCGCAGGTCCGCCTCGAACGGCACGCGGTCAAATCCCGAGCGGAGGTCCCTCGCGTGCGAGAGGTCCGTGGGCAGGAGCCCGCGAAACAGCCTGGTGACGAGGCTGGAATCGCCGGCGAGCCCGCGCACCAGGCGCGCCAGGTCCACGGCCGCCCCGACCTCTCGCCGCTGCGAGTTGGCGATCGTTTCCGGCACGCGAAAGGCCCCCGAGGTGTCGCCCTCGACCCGGACGGGATCGGACCGGTTCGGGTTCCGATTGAAGTTGAAGCCCGTGGTCCAGAGAAGCCGGGGCCGGAGCCATGAGCTGACGGGCGGTGCGAAACTGAGTGCCGTCGACAGCGTGCGCTCCCGCTCGAAGCCGATGTCGGTCCCCGCCAGCTCCCGCCGCTCCAATCTGAGCAGCCTGGCGACGGTCGTCGTGTCGCCGTAATCCTGGAGATCGCGGGTGGTCGAGTAGTTCACCGACAGCGACAACGACGAGTAGGGACGGAAGTCCACTCCGGCCGCGTTCCGCCACAACTGCACGATGCTCCGCAGCGGACGGAGCGACGAATCCGCCGCCAGCTCGACGGGCACCCGATACACGAAGCGCTCGGCGACGTTATTCGTGAGCGTGGAGCTGAACGAGACACGCACCGGATTCCAGCGGAGGCGGGACGTGCGCAGGCCTTTGCCGAACTCGCTGTTCTTGATCCAATCCGGCAGCGCGTCGATCAGATTCACGAGAAAGCGCGGCGCCCCGCCCACCGTGCGTGGTCCCGCCGTGTTGTCGTATTGGAGGCGATACAGGCGGCGCCGACTCGTCACCGCATTCAGCGACCCCACGTTCTCGGTGTTTTCCCGGCTCATCGCAAACGACCACGGATCCACGAACGTTCGCTGAAAGAACCCCTCGCCACGGCGCACCCGTCGAACACCGAGGCTGAGTAGGGTACCCGACCCCCGGGGCCGCCTGAGTCCCGGGAGGGCGTCGGCACGAAGATCGGTGCCGTTCACATAGAAGGGATCGGCGGAAGTGCGCTGGTATTGCAGGGTGAGCGGGATCTGCAGGCCCCACGATTCAGGCAGGAACTTGTCGATCCGGAGCAGCGTCCCGATTCTCGTCGCGGCATCAGTGACGTAGGGTGGGTTCTCGCCCAGCTGGCGAAAATTCTCGTCCCGGCGGGTGAACGACAGGTTCACCTCCGCCACGTCGGCGGCCGCCAGCCGGACGTCGAGCGCCGCCGCGATGCCTCGATCGTCGATCACCCCGACCAGGCGGATGTCGTCCACCCACAGCTCCGCCTCACCGATCAGGATCGTCTCCTGCGTGCGGAGCAAGCCGACCGCCACTTCCGACACGGCCGCGAGGCTCGGCGGCGAGGTTGCCGGATCACGGACGTGAACCACGTAGGGGCCGTCGCAACCGACGTACGCCGTGCTGTCCCCGCCGCAGGCGGCCGACCCCGACGGCGGATCACCGCGAAGCCACGCCGATTCCACCTGGCCTCGCAATGCGAGCCATCGCTCGAGATCCACGACGACCTCCGGTTCCCAGGTGTCGGTCCGGGCCGGTGCGCGATAGAGATAGAAGTTGTGCTCGTCGCGGCCCACCTTGATGTAGAAATCCAGATCGCCCTCGTTCCACCCCGGCCCACGACCCCGCGCCCACACCCTGAGCTGGCGGTAGTTGAGGAAGTTGCGGTCGGCTTCGCCCGCGAACCGGATGAACGCTTCCGCCCGCTCGCCGACGGCGACTTCCGACGCGAGGAGGCGAAGAGACTTCTCGTTGATCTCCACCGTCCCCACGCCGAGGCCGACGTCGGCACTCGGCGGCAGGTTGGTCACGCCGGGCGGTGGGACGTAGCCGAGATCGGTATTCTCCGTCGTGACGATCGAGGCGGTGACCTCCCCACGCGGCACACCCACGCTTCCCGACAACCCGGGGATCGGGGTGGCGGCCCGCTTGACCCACGGTGCGCCGACCAGCCGCATCCGGGCCAGGGCAAGCCAGATCGCGCGCTCGGCTCCGGGCACCCCCTGATCCGGCGACACCATCGTGATCCGCATCGCCTCGACTTGGCGCAGGTTCGGCTGCCCCTCCACCGCCGTCTGATCCCGGAAGGGAATCCGGTACAACCGCCACGTGCGCGTGCGCCCGGTGTTGTCCACGTGGCTCACACCATCGCGGACGAAGAACGCGTCATTCCCGATGGGGAACACGTACCGTGCAAACTCCTCGGTCGACCGGCCCACATTGCGGTCGAGCCGGTTGTCACCGTCGAGGTCCTCGGTGTCCAGGAAGCCATTCCCGCTGGTGCAACGCGCGTCCAGATCCCCCAATGGAAATGCCGTGAGGCCGCTCAGGCCGCGAAGATCGCAGCGCGACACCCGTTCGAGCACCGCGCCGGTCAGCTCGTCGACGAGGCTGTCCGGTCGGTCGCCCAGGATGCCGAGATCGTCCAAGCGCGCATTGAACACGTTGGTGAGGGAGTCCTTTTCCGTGTCCAGCCGATCGGCGCCCACGAACCGGAACCCGCTGAACGTGGTATCCGCGCCGGAAGCGCGGAACGACTGGGGAGCGAAGGCGACGGCGTCTTCGAACACCGTGCCGAAATCGAACACGAGATAGGCGTTCTCTGCCTGCGCCGAGCGGTCCCCGTCCTCCAGCACCCAGAATTCCATGAATTCCACCCGCGACAGATCGACGCCCAGGCCCGACCCGCCACCCAGCGGCTGCGTGACGCTGCGCCACCGGGGACCAGGCGTGCGCGGCCGCACCCATCGCGGCCGCCCGGTGAGCGGATCGGGGTACCCGCCCACCGTATCCGGCTGGAGGGTCAGCCAGAGCACGGTTTCGACGTTGAACCCCGTCCCCACGAGTGCAATGGTCGAGTCGATGTCCCGTGGTCCGAACTGCACCACGCCGGTCCCGCTCTGCACCAGGTTTTGCCAGACCAGCGGGACCGCGTCGTCGAGCGCGAACTCGCCCAGTGGCCCCAGGTGGGTCGCCGGCAGCCCGATGCCTGACGATGGCCGGCTCCCATGCTGGAACAGCCGCTCCGTGAGAGGAATCGTGAATGCGGACTCACTATCGAAGTCCTCGATATACGCCGCCCCGGTTCGGTTGGCGTTGGGCACGGACATCGCGAGTTCGCCGTTGATCTGAAGACTGGACGGCACCGACGTGTTGACGAAAGGCAGGCCGTCCAGCGCCCGTGTGAGGGCATCCGACCGGAACGAGAGATCGGTGCTCACGCCGCCGATGAACCCGGCCTCGGGCTCAAACCCCAACGTGGGGCGCGTACTGATGGTGCGCTCCCGCTGGAACAGCCCGACCGCGCTGATCGAACCCACACGGCGCAGGTCGTACGTGGTCGAGAAGCCCATCAGGGTCTTGGGCGCGTCGTCGAACAACTGGTTCTCCTCGAACTCCGCCCGCACCCGGCCGATGCCCGGGAACAGCCCATCCGGATTGAGGAAGGTCACCTGTCCCAACCCGTAGTCGATCTCGTAGTCCCTGCCGCGCTCCAGCAGGCGATTGCCCGCGTAGAGGCGCTCGCTCCCCGCCCGGACCTGAATCGTGCCCAGACTCAACGACGATCGGCTCCCGGCCCCGGTCGCTTCGTACCGAACGTTCAGGACCGCCTTGGGTGCCGGCCCCTGGGAGCGAAGCAGAAACGTGGGCGTGCGGTACAGTGAGTCGTTGCGTTCGCCGACTTGGAGTCGGCTGCTGTCCGCGAAGGGTTGGAGGTGCGGAAAGACCACGAACACCTCGCGGACGGGCGCGCCCCCGCCGGGATCTCGAAGACGGGGGAACATGCGGTTGAACTCGTCGAACGCGGTCGCGTCGGTCGAGGTGGCCAGCCCCAGACGGGAGAGATAGGTGCCGACCGCGTCCAGCGGTGTTTCGGAGGTGCCTACCCGAATACCGAGGTCCACGGTAGCCCGCTCCACGTCCTGGCCGGCCAGGCGGTACACATTGCGCATCTCGTGCAGCGCCGTCGGGACCTCGAGACCTCGCCGCGGCTCGTGGATCAGCCTGAGCGTGTCGAGCCCCCGGTTCACCGCCGGGTAGGTCCCGACCGTATCGCCGCCCAGTGTCACATAGGAGACGGCCAGAAAATCGTCGGATCCCAGACGACTGGCGAGCGCGAACCACGTGCCGGACGGATCGATGTAGTAGTCCTGCCCTTCGACGAGCAGCTCCCAGGAGAAGGGCCCCACTCGCTGCGGGCTGTCATCCCGGACGGCGATCGCGTCAATGCCGCCGAGATTGGGATTGCTCACCACCTGTCCACCTTGGGCACGCAGTCGATAGACGCGCGCCTCGGCCACCTGCAGGTCCGCTGGAAGCGTGTCCCGATTCAGGTTCAGCACGTCCACGTCGGGATAGCTGGGGAATTGCTGGGGTGAGACCACGAAGAAGAACCGCGCCTGCTCGAAGTCGATGTCGCGAATGTCGAACTCGACCGGTTGGGTGGTCTGGTCCCCGATCGTGAATTCCCGCGTGCGAACCGCCGATCCCTTCTGTTGCGCGAGGATCGTTCGGAACTCCAGCGGTCCTGCCTGGGCCTCGGCCTGGATGCCGAAGGAGTTGGCGGGTACGCCGGCGGTGATGAATCGGGAGGCGGGAGTGCGGAACGTGACGTTGCCCACTTCGATGCGCCGCAAAATCTCGTCCTCGAGACCCTGGTAAAACACGTTGATGTTGTTGTTCGTGCTGAACTCCCGCTCCGTGTCGAAATCCACATTCACGTGGACCCGATCACCCACGATGCCACCGGCGCGCACCAGAAACTGCTGGTCGAAGGACGGGGTCGGGAACCCGCCCTGGCATCCCAGCGCGGGATCGTTCACGTCGGCCGCCGTGCAGCGTTCGTTTCGGAGCCGGTCCATCTTCAGCTCCAATCGGGCCCGCATGTCCAGACCGAGGTCCGCGTAACGCTCCATGGCCTGGATGACTTCCGGCGGCGACGGCTCGCGCTCACTTGGCTCCGCAAGATCCTCGGGTCGGGGGATGTCGATGGCGCGCCGAGGCCGCGCGGCTCGGGGCGGGGCGCTAAGCCCGAGTCCGACCAGGAGGCGCTGGTGCGCACGGTCCACGCGGGCTTGTCGGAGGAGGTCGGACGTGGCCTGCTCCCACCGGCGCGCCGCGATCACCGGGGGGCTGCGAGTGCCCCACACGCCGCCGGGCCGCAGTGCCGGTGGCACCCGGAGCACGAGCGATCCCGGCGGCGGGAACGCCACCCGCACTCCAGGTGGTACAATGGTGTCCTGCTGCGCCGCCAGGGGCGCAACCCCGGACAGCAGTCCCAGGAGGGCAAGCACCAGCGCAAAGCGAACAGCCATCAGTCCATCGAGGAGCGCACCGTGTGCGGGTAGGAGGCCGGCACTGCTATGGCCGTTTCAAGTCGTTAGAATCTAGTAAGTTACGGACACCGATGAAGATCCTGAGCCGATACCTGCTGCGGCAGCATGTCCTGCCCTTTGTTTTCGCCCTGTCGGCGTTGACCAGCTTCGAGCTGCTGCGCCAGGTTGCGCGCAAGCTCGGGGACCTGCTCGGCAAGGGGCTGCCATGGACGGTGATCGCCGAGTTCTTCGCCCTCACGATCCCGTTCCTCATAGCCATTACCCTCTCGATGTCGGTTCTGGTTGCCGTGCTGTACACCATCAGCCGCATGGCCGGCGACCAGGAGCTGACCGCGATGCGAGCGGGCGGCGTCTCGCTCGGCCAGTTGATGCGCCCGCTGGTGCTCGCGGCCGCGGCGGTCGCATTCACCTCGTTCCTGTTCGGCGACCAGATTCTGCCCCGCACCAATCACCGTCTCCGCAGCCTCATGACGGACATCTTTCGCACCAAACCCACGTTCTCGCTGAGCGAGCACGTCATCAACGAGGTGAAGAAAGGCAGGATCTCGCTTCGCGCCGCCCGCATCGATCAGGCCACGTACCGCATGCGCGACGTGACGCTCTACAACACGGAGGACAACGAGCAACCCCGCATCATCTACGCGGACAGCGGCTACGTGGCGTTCGCGCCCAATCAGGAGGATTTGCACCTCACGCTATACGATGGCGCCATCCACGAGTTCGATCGCTCGGATCCCAAGATGTTCCAGCAGACGGCCTTCCGCCGCCAGATCGTGCTCGTGCGCGGTGTGGGCTCGGAGTTCGTGCGCCGCGAGACCGACGATTACCGGGGGGACCGCGAGATGGGCGTGTGCCAGCTCGAGGAGGTGGTGCGCGCGGCGCGCCACGACGCCCGCGTCGCCGAGGAGCGGGCCTGGATCATGGAGCAGGGCGCGTTGCGGAGCCTGGTCGGGCTTGCGCCAGTGCTGGGGGACTCAGTGATCGACCGAAGTACGCCGAGCCTCTACTGTCGCGGGCTGGCGCTGGCGGCTGGTCTGCTCAAGCCGTCCGTCAGCGAGGCACAGCCGGTCCGCGGCGGGATCTCTGACGCTCAGGAGCAGAGCGACCAAGCGGTGCGTCCGACGCTGGGGAGCCGAGCGATGCCCCGCATACGGCCCACGGAAGTGCGCGTGCACCGCGACCGAGCCCGGAGCTCGCGGGTCCGCGCCGCGGTGCACGCGGTGGAGCTGCACAAGAAGTACTCGATCCCGGCCGCATGTATCGTGTTCGTCATCGTCGGCGTGCCCCTGGGCATGCGGTTTCCGCGTGGTGGCCTCGGCTTGGTGCTCGGAGCGAGCATGGTGGTGTTTTCGGTCTACTACATCGGACTCATCGCCGGTGAGTCGCTGGCCAACCGGCTGACGGTGTCCCCGTTCGTCGCCATGTGGGCATCCAACATCCTCATGGCCACGCTCGGTGTGCTCGGCATTCTGTGGCAGCGACGATCCGGCTCGGTGCCGCGTCGTCGGTGGTTGCGCCGAGCACGGGAGGCCGGCGGACCATGATCCGCACCCTTGATCGTTACCTCTTGGGGGAGTGGATCCGGATCTTCCTGGTTTCGGCGTTCGGCTTGCCGCTCATGGTGATCCTGATTCAGCTCACCGAGAACCTCGACCGCTATCTGGCGCGCGACATCGGCTGGCAGGCCATTGCCTTGGGCTACGTGTTCAGTCTGCCCGAGCGGGTCTTCCAGATTCTCCCGGCCGCGGTGCTCTTTGCGACCGTGTTCAGCATCGTCAACATGGCCCGCCACTCCGAACTGACGGCCGCCAAGGCGTCGGGGGTGAGTGCGCACCGGACCATCGTCCCTGTCATGCTCGCCGCGACGGTGGCGGCCGGCATGGCGCTGGTGTTGGGAGAGCTGGCACCGCCGGCCACGCGGCGGCAACTGGAGCTACTGGGCGACTTGGAGCAGCGCGCGCAGAGCGTGCGCTACAACTTCGTGTATCGCGCCGAGCGAGGGTGGGTGTATTCGATCCGCGAGCTGCACGTCCCGCGGCAGCGCCTCCAGGACGTGATTCTCGAACGCGAGGGCACGGGAGCGGCCTACCCCACGCTCTCGATCCAGGCACGGACCGCCATGTACGATTCGACCGCCGGCTGGACGCTCCGGCTTGGGCGATTCCGCATCATTCCCGGCACCGACGAAGAACGGGTGTTCGTGTTCGACTCCATGCGCATGGCGAGCCTCGTAGAACCGCCGGAGGAGCTCCTGATCGAGCCCAAGAAGCCTGAGGAAATGGGCTACGGCGAGCTGGAGCGCTACGTGTCTGCGCTGGAACGCTCCGGAGGCGACGGTCGGCAGCTGCGGGTCGATCTGGCGCTCAAGATCGCCATTCCCTTTACGTGCATTATCATCGCGATCTTCGCCGCACCGCTCGTGGTGGGGGCACCACGCGGCGGCAACGCGTTCGGGGTGGCGGTGGCGCTCCCGACGGCAATCGTGTTTCTGGTGCTGGTGCAGCTCTCGCGCACCTTCGGCTCGGGCGGCCTGATTCCGCCCACGGTGGCCGCCTGGCTGCCCAACATGGTGTTTGCCGGCCTCGGGCTGTACCTGCTGCGAAAGGCACCGACGTAGGCGGGTGGGCGGATAGCAATCGGGGTCCCCGTGGGGACCCCGTTGCCGTTCGGCGGCCTGCCGCGTCTAGAATTGCAGCTGCACTCCCAAGTTGAAGCGCCGCTTCAGTCCGAAGTTGACTTCGGCATCGTCGGCATCGTGGTCGTCGTCGAACCCGTTGAACGGCGAGTTGTCGATGGCGTCGATGATGAACTCGTCGTCAAGCAGGTTGTACACGTGCGCGAACACCGTCGCTCGCTGCAGGAATCGCAGCGACGCCAGTGCGGTCGACGGCAGCGAGTACGAGAAGTGGGCGTCGAACACCGTGTGGCCCGGGATGCGCCAGCTCTGCGTCCGGTCGGTCGGGTCGGTGCGGTCGGTCGGTGAAAACGCCGCCCAGTGCCGGCCGAAGGTCTTGCCCACCAGCTGGGCCATCAGGCCTTCGATGGGGAAGACCGACACGGCCGCCGACGCCTGCAGCTGCGGTGCGTCGCCCACCTTGAGGTCGTTCACGTAGAAGGTGTAGGTCTGCGTGGCGGACGAACGAGCATCCGGACGGTAGGTCCCGGTGACGTCGTCGGTGTACTTCCAGTTCCCCACCGACGCGCTCACGTCCACGCGCACCAGATTCGACACGCGGAACGCTGCTTCGGCTTCGACACCAATGTGACGCGCGTCGAGACCGAGCAGACTCACGAGCGCATCCTCACCGGTCTCCGTGATGAAGCTACGGGTGACGGTGCGGTCCTTCCACTGCGTGTAGTACAGATTGAGGCGAGCCCCGACGGACCGATCGAGCGACCGGAAATCGAGTCCTCCCTCGAACGCTAGGAACTGCTCGTTCCGGGGGTCGGGATTGGTCGCCCCGCCGATGTCGTCGATGACACCGTCGAAGATAGGCACCCTGGACACGTACCCGCCGTTGGCGTACACGCCCAGCACGTCCGTCACGTTCACGAGGCCGCCACCCTTCAGTTGGTAGCCCCAGATGTTGCCGGTCTCGCTGCGCAGCGGGTTCCCCGTCCCATCGTCCCGGAAATGGTTGGTGTACGAGTACTTGATCGTCGAGACACCAGTCGTGCCGTAGACCGTGTAGTCGGCGGTCGAGTACTCGCCCTGCACATAGCCACCAACCCAGTCGACGGTATTGGTGAAGTCGTAATCCATCTTGTCACCCAAGCCGCGCTGCTGCTCGGCTGCACTCCAGAAATCACTGCTCGTGTCGATGTAGTAGGTGCCTCCGAGCAGGTCCCGCACCTCCCGGTAGTGGTCGATCTCCGCCTTGCGCCAGTCGGCGCCCACCTCGACGGTCAACGGCTGGGACACGCGCATCTGCAGTTTCGAGATGGCGCCGATCGTCCACTGGTTGTTGCGGCTGTTGCGGAGAATGCCCACCGACTCGCCGACTCCCTTGGGATTGCCTCGCCGGTCCACGGTGCTGTCACGATTGAACGCGATGTTGGCATCCCAGTCGGCGATCCGCGACGGCCCGCTGTAGTCCCAGACGAAGCTACCGCCTGCCGTGCCGGTGCCGCCCCCGCGCCCGCCGGAGAAGTAGGTGACCGTCGTGAGCGAGAGCTTGTCCGAGAGGGACGCGTACCAGTTGAGGTTGATCTGCGGCTTGTGGAAGAAGTTCTCCCGCTCGTTCAGGAAGTTCGGATCGTACCGCTCGAAGGTCTTGCTGCCGGCCGCCTGAAGTCCGGTGTACGAGGGCGACACCGTGTTGTAGTTCTCGTTGTAGTCGAAGCCAAACTGCGACTCCGGATAGGCCTGCAACGCGGCGGGGTCGTAGTCCTCGAGCGTTCGGGCAAAGTCCGCGCTGAACGCGCCGATGTTCTGCATGTAGAGGCGCTGCCCGTGGCGCTGCGGAGCCCCGACAGCGAACAGGTCGAAACGGTGCCTGCTGCTGGCCAGGAAGCTCGCGCCCACGTAGTAGGCCCACGCATCGGTCCAGAGCCCCTGCGCGATGCCGTCCCCCGTCTTTCGCACTCCCTGGGCCATGAACGCAAATCGGTTGCCCAGCAGGCCGGTTGCCACCATCCCGGTGGTCTTGAGGAACCCGTCGTTGCCGAACTCCTGCTTGAGCATTCCTCCCGCGTCCATCCTGGTGGCATCGGTGATGATGTTGAGCGTCCCACCGATCGACGGTGTCGCCAGGTTGACCGCCGACAGCCCGCGCTGGAGCTGGATCGTCGATGCCGCATCACCGAGGCCGTCCCAGTTCGACCAGTAGACCCAGCCGTTCTCCATGTCGTTCACCGGCACACCGTTGATCATGACGTTGGTGTTCCGTTGATCGAACCCGCGCACGTTGATCCGGGAATCACCCGACGCGCCTCCGCCCTCAGTGGCGTAGACGCTCGGCGTCACGTTCAAGACGATCGGCAGATCCTGCGAGCCCAGTTGGGTCTCGAGCTGCGTCTTGTCCACGTCCGTGTACGCCACGGGCGTCTTTCGCTCGATCGCCCGCGTCGCGAAGATCTCCATGGCGTCGAGCATGATGGGCTGCGCCCCCAGCACGAGGTCGAATACCCTCGACTGTCCCGCAGCGAGCCGAACGTTCTCGGCACGCGCGACATCGTAGCCGATCAAACGGGCGACGATGCGATAGGCCCCCGGTCGCAATCCGGTGACCGTATACGTCCCATCTTCGCCACTCCTGGTGCCGAACTCACTGCCCGTCTCCTGATCCGTCACCACGACCTGCGCCCCGGAGAGGGCCAGGCCGTCCGCTGACGTGATGCGCCCCTGGAGAGAGGCGGTGGCTACCTGGGCGGAGAGATGGCCCGCTGCCGTGGTCGCGACCAGCACAGCAGCGATCACGACCCTCAAGCCGAACATGAATCGCATCTAACACTCCTCCCTGAAATTGGTGAAGCCTACCGTGGCAAACCGAGCCCCAGGGGCCCGACCCCGGGGTAGAATGCGCAAACGTAGGCGCCCGTGCCGCAATTCAGAAGTGACCCTCCACGAGGGATGAAGCAGCCGTGTTTTGCGAGAACGAGCGAAACTTGCCCGGCCGAACTGGGAGCGTCAATGAACCAGGATGTGAAGCTTTCATTAGGCTTCGGCAATAGGGATAGAAATCATCGGAGTAGGCCGAGCACGCCCGTCGAACCCGCGGACTCGGGCCGGGCGTGGCGCATCACGTGGGGGCGCCGATGCTGACGATGACGGCAGCGAGGCCCACCCGCACGTCCCTTGTCCAGTGCCGGTAGAGTCCTTATCCCTTCTCCCTCGTCCCCCGACCCCTTAGGGCTCCATGACCGCCTACGGCTGGCTTTCGATCCTTCCTCCCGTGATCGCCATCGGCCTGGCGATCAAGACCAAGCAGGTGTACCTGTCGCTGGCCCTGTACGTGCTCCTCGGCTGGATCATCATGAGCGGCTGGGACCCGGTGGAGGGGCTCGTGCGGTCCGTCGATACGTACCTGGCGTCCGCTACCGACGCCGACAACGCGCGGGTGCTCCTGTTCAGCGTGCTCATCGGCTCGATGATCACTCTCACCCAGGCCTCGGGCGGCATGCAGGGATTCGTCGAGTGGTTCGAGCAACGGCAGCTCGCCACGTCACGCCGGTCCGTCGGATTCCTCGCGGCGATCGTCAGCATGTTCTTGTTCCTGGAGTCCAACTTCGGGTTGCTGGTGTCCGGTTCGGTCGCCCGACCGCTGTTCGACAAGTTCCGGATCTCGCGCGAGAAGCTGAGCTACATCATCGACGCGACCGCATCGCCCAAGTGCATGTTGATCCCGATCAACGCGTGGGGGGCCTACGTCATCTCCCTCCTGGTGGCCCAGGAGGTGGTGAACCCGACCGGACTGTTGGTGGCCGCACTCCCCCTCAACTTCTACGGCATTCTCGCCATCGTCCTGGCCGTGATCGTCATCGTCACGAACTGGAACGTTGGTCCCATGGGTGCCGCGGAGCGGCGCGTGCGCGAGGAAGGGAAGCTGTTGCGCGACGGCGCCAAGCCGCTCGTGTCATCCGAGATCACTGCTCTCACGCCCCGCGACGAGGTGCCGCGGCGTGCGATCAACATGATCGCGCCGATCGCGGTCATGGTGGCCACGGTGCCCATCGTCCTGTGGCAGACCGGCGACGGCAACCTGATGAGCGGGAGCGGGTCGACCGCGGTGCTCTGGGGGGTAATCCTCGGGGTCCTCGTAGCGGTGATCATGTACCGTGTCCAGGGAATCATGTCCGTCGCCGAGGCCACCGAGATGGTCATCAAAGGCATTCAGGGATTGGTGCCCCTGGTGATCGTGCTGTCCCTGGCCTTCGCCATCGGATCGACCACCCGCGCGCTCGGCACCGGCGTGTTCGCGGCCCAGGCGGCCGAGGCGGCGCTACCCACGTTTCTCGTGCCCGCCGTCATCTTCGTAATCGGCTGCTTCATCGCCTTCGCCACCGGCACGTCGTGGGGCACGTTCGCCATCATGATCCCCATCGTGATCCCGATGGCGGACCTGCTCGGGCTCCATCCCTCGCTCGCGCTCGCAGCGGCCCTCGGCGGCGGGGTGTTCGGCGACCACTGCTCTCCGATCTCCGACACGACGATCGTGGCCTCCATGGCCTCGGCCACCGATCACATCGACCACGTCCGCACCCAGATGCCCTACGCACTCATCGCTGGGGGAGGAGCGATCGTGCTGTTCGTGGTGGCGGCGGTGGTTCTTTAGGGGACAGGGAAAAGGGAAGCGGGAAGCGGGAAGCGGGAAAGGGGAAAGGGGAAGCGGGAATAGGGGAAGAGGGAAGCGGGAGGAGGGAATCGGGAAAGGGGAGGGGCAAGCGAGTACGGTCACCATCCGAGCCGCTTCCCGCTACCCGTTTCCCGCTTCCCGTCAGTAGTTTCCCTTCCATGAAAACACTCCGCACGCTCGCGTTCGTCACGGCGGGGTTCGCCTACGCCGTGGTCGTGTTGGGATTCATCGTTCGC
>CAYGCN010000007.1:0-30626 GCA_964348385.1 uncultured Gemmatimonadaceae bacterium | reverse complement strand
CGACCACCGCGTCCTGGCTGGCGTTGTAGCGGGCGACGAGCTCGTCCACCACTGCACCGAGATCGTCTGCCATGGCGTGCCAGAACTCTATCGTGCTGGGTTCCATCGTCCGGATCACCGAATCGGGCATGGGATGCGGTGACGACTGGCCGCTCTGCAACGGTCAGGTGCTTCCCGCGCTCGACTCGGCTGAAACCGTGATCGAGTTCGGGCACCGCCTTGCCGTGCTCGGGCTCGGCGCTCTGGCGGCGGCGCTCGCAATCGTCGCCTGGCGAACCCGGAGGGAACCGGGTGCCGCTGGCCGTGGCGGGACGCTCGCGCCGGCGCTCATCGCGGTGGGACTCCTGGTCGTCCAGTCGCTGTTGGGCGCGCTCGCCGTCAAACTCGAGCTCCCCCCCCACACGGTGGTCCTGCATCTCGGAACGGGGCTCGCGCTGCTGGCGACGTTGGTCGTGCTGGGACTCCGGGCGGGGGTCCTGCTGGGGACGACGGTGCCCCCGGGAGCCGGCCTCCCCAGCGGCGGGATACTCGCCGCCGGGGTCCTGGGAGCCCTGGTCGTGCTCATGGGCGGCATGACCGCCACCACGGGTGCCTCATCCGCCTGTATCGGATTTCCGCTCTGTAACGGCCAGGTCTGGCCTGCCGCCGGTACCGAGGGGCTGCAGCACATCCACTGGACTCACCGGTTGCTCGCCTACGGTCTCGTGCTCCACCTCCTCGGGCTCGGCTTGGGCCTGCGTCGGAACAAGGCACCCCGGCGATTGGGGACGGCCGCCTGGACGGCGTTCGGACTCGCCGCCGCACAAGTAGCGGCGGGAGCCATGATGGTCCTGGCGTATCTGCCGCCCTTCTGGCGGGGGCTCCACGCCGCACTGGGAACGGCGGTGTGGGTGGCGCTGGTGTACGCGACCTGGGTGGCGCGGGGTCGGCGGCCCGCCACAGAGGGCTCGGGCCCGTAGGTCAGCCGCTCGTCATCAGCTCCTGCTGAGGCTCGCGCGGTGTCACGACGGGCCCGGCGGGCCCGAGTGCCACATTGATCTCGCTCCGCACGCCGAAGCGTCCGGGGAGATACACCCCGGGCTCCACGGAGAAGCCGACTCCCGATAGCAGCTCGCGTACGTCGTGCGTCTCGAAGTCGTCGAGGTGCGGCCCGGACCCGTGCAGCTCCAGGTCGATCGAGTGTCCGGTGCGATGGCCGAAGTAGGCACCGTACCCCCGGGTCGTGAGCACTTCGCGCGCCGCCGCATCGAGCATGGCTCCGGTCACCCGTTCGCCACCGGCCACGGCGCGGCGCAACCGATCGACGGCCGCTTCCCGCGCCGCGAGAACCGCGTCGAACACCTGCCGCACGTCGTCCGGTGGCGACGCGCCCGCGAACCCCATCCAGGTCTGATCGGCCCAGACCGTGTCGGTGTTGCGCCGGGCCCAGAGGTCGAGCAGGACGACATCGCCGGCAGCCAACGGGCGGCTCGACCCCGTCTCCGGACTGTAGTGCGGGTCGGCGGCATTGGGGCCGAACGCCACGATCGGCGGATCGTCAAAGATCAGTCCTTGCTCACGGATCCGCGCGATGACATGCTGCTGCACCTCGTGTTCGTGAGTGCGGCCCGGCTCCCTGACAACGCGCGAAACCGTGGTTCGCGCAATGGTGGCAATGACCTCCGCGGTAGCACAATGGTCGTCCAGTTCGGCAACCGACCAGCGAGCCGTGAACGCGGTGACAAGCGGTGCCGACGTCACGAGGGTGGCACCCAACCGGGTGAGCAGCTCGACCACCCCACTCGGGACCAGGTCGAGGTAGGGCACGGCGTTGTCGGCGAACGTCTCCATTGCGATTCGGCGCCCACGCACCAGCTCCGTCAGCGCTTGATGCAGTTCCTGCCACGTCGTGTAGACCGTGACCTCGCCAGGAAACTCCCCCACCCCGGGGCGATCGATCCCGTGGACGATGAGCCGCGGCACGCCGACGGCGGCGAGCCAGAGGAACAGCCGCCGCGTGAGCATCCCCGTCGGGCCGAGCATGCGCCGGGCCACGGGGTTCATGCCGTGGAAGTCGTAGATCAGCCAGCCATCGAGGTTGCGCTGCCTGAGCGCCGCCCCCATCGCATCGAGATCGAGGTGGTCGAGCGCCGTCATACCTCGCCTCCGCTCGCTGCGGCCGTTTCCCAGCGGCACTGCTCGTCACCGCGGGCCACGCAGGTAACGTGGACCACGGCCCCGTCGAACTCCGAGAAGGACCGGAGCACGGCCGCCACCGCCGAGCCGTAGAAGTTGCAGGCCGCCCCGTCCGGCGTCACGTCGACGGAGAGGGGTCGCGCCGCTGCCGCGGAAACTCGCTGCCCATCGTGTTGTAAGTCCAACCCGAAGATCTCGCGTACTACGCTGCGCGCCAAGCGACGGCCGACGAGCCGACGGGCGGCCAACGGTGCGCTCCACCACAACCCGCGGGCGGCCGTGCCCACGCGTCGCGACGCGCGGGTACCCGCCCAACGCCCGGCGTCCGCGAACAGGAGGGACGCATCGCGCCGGCGGGCGGCCAACCGCAACAGCGCGATCACCTCGTCGCGCGCCACGCGCTGTTGGCGCTCGACCAGATCCGTGTAGCGAGCGATTTGCTTCTCGATAGTGTGGCTCATGCCAAGCCGTTTGGTCGCCAACTCGACATGATACTCGTCGAGGCCATCCGGCTCCGGCACGTCCTGGCCTCGCATCGCTTCGAGCACGGCGAGGGGGACGAGCGCATCCACCGTGGGCTGGGTCGTAGCGGTCAAAGCGTCCCGTGGAAAAAGACGGCGCAAGTTAGCGGAACGCCTGCGCCTGATCCAGCGGGGCAGCCTGTTGCGGGATCCCGTGGGAGGGGCGATTCTACACGCCAGCTACACATCTCGTGGGGCTCCGTGGCGGAATCCGATACCAGGCGAGCGACGTTTGAAGCCGAAGCACTCCCGCACCTCGACACGGTGTATCGGGTGGCGCTGCGGCTGGCCGGGGACGAGTCGCGTGCCGAGGATCTCGTGCAGGAGACCATGTTCAGGGCGTTCAAGTCCTGGCACCAGTACACCCGGGGAACCAATGCCCGCGCGTGGCTGCTCACCATATTGCGGCATACGTTCATCAATCAGTACCGCAAGGCAAAGCGCGCGGCGGCAGAGATCGATGTCCATCGAATCGAGCCGTATACCGTCTTCCACGAGATCCAGGAGACCGATCCGGAAGGGGCGTTTTTCAGTCAGATCGTCGATGACGAGGTCCTGCGGGCCATCGACAGGCTCCCGGACGAGTTCCGGGAGACCCTGATCCTCAGTGACGTGGAGGGGCTGGCGTACGCCGAGATCGCCAAGATCACCGAGGTGCCGGTCGGCACCGTGAAGTCGCGGTTGTTCCGGGCACGACAGGCGCTGCAACGCCAGCTTTACGACTACGCGGTCGAGATGGGGTATATCCAGCGACAGGAACCATGATGCACGAGACGAGAGACATCGATTGCATGGAGGCGTTGGACCGCCTGTACGAGTACCTCGACGGGGAGCTGACGCCCGAGCGAGCCGCCGAGGTGCAGCGTCACCTGGATGTCTGTGCGCCGTGTTTCCGCCTCGCCGGATTCGAGAGCGCGTATGTCCGGTTTCTCGAAGCGCGGACGCGTGCGCAACGCGCGCCGGCATCCCTGCGCAAGCGGATTCTCGAGCAACTCCTGCTGGAGGGAACGAGCCCCGAGTTGCTGTGAGCATCGCCGTCGCGCTGACCCTGGCGGCCGGGCTGGCTGCGGCGGGCGCCGTGCTGCGCTGGTTGACCTGGCACGGTGCCGCGGGCGCCACCCTCATCGGTGCCACCATCCTGGCCACCACCGGTCTCGCGGGTGGCACACTCCTCGCGCTCTTCTTCGTGTCCGCAAGCCTCCTCACGTACACGTTCCCGTCGCGGACCCCCGTCGTGGATGTGAACGCCGGACCGCGGACCTGGCAGCAGGTCCTGGCCAACGGAGGATGGGCGGCATTCGGCTCGGCGGTGGCGGTCGTCGCGCCGAGCGCCGGCTGGACCATCCTCATCGGCGCACTCGCCGCCGCACAAGCCGACACGTGGGGCACGGAGGTCGGACGTGTGTCGCGCACGGCACCACGGCTCATTACGAGTTGGCGCCCCGTCCCGATCGGCACTTCGGGCGGGATCACTCCCCTGGGGACAGCGGCGGGCATCGTCGGCGCCGTGCTGATGGCGTGGCTGGGTTTCGCGGTGGGCGCCCCCACGGCGGCAGCCTGGTGGGGTGCGGCCGGCGGCGTAGCGGGAACGTTTACCGATTCGCTGTTGGGGGCCGCGGTGCAAGCGACATATCACTGCGAGCGCTGTGATGCCGTCACCGAGCGCCGCCTCCATCGCTGTGGCACGACGACCGCTCTGGTCGCCGGCCACAGGTGGATCAGCAACGACGTGGTGAACGCGGTCGCGACCGGTGTGGCGGCCGGTGTCGCGCTCGGCGGTTGGGCTCTCGCGGCACATTGAGGGCACCACACCCGACCCAGGCTCTCCCTTTGCCAGCGCCGCCGTGTGAGATTAGGCCGTTCGAGTTCACCCGTGACGGGAAGGCAACATGCAAAAGATTGTGCGCTCGCTCACAGCAGAGTTCCTGGGAACGTTCCTGTTCGTGTTCATCGCGTTGGGGATCATCGTGGTCGACGCTTCACGGGACGGACAGATCGGCATCGTCGGCATCGCGCTCGCCCAGGGCCTGGCCTTTGCAATCGCCGTCACCAGCGCGCGCGGAATCTCGGGTGGGCACATCAACCCCGCCGTGACGTTCGGGCTGTGGCTGGCGAAGGAGATCGATGGAAAGCGCGGCGCGCTGTATGTGGTGGCTCAGCTCGTGGCGGCGGCGGTGGCCGGGCTCTGCGTGCGGCTCCTCCTCCCGGCGGTGGCCGGCGACGTCGCCAGCTGGGGCGTTCCCCGAGTGTCCGGTATCCTCACCGATGTCCAGGCGGTGGCCATCGAGGCTGTCCTCACCTTGATCCTGGTGAGCGCGGTGTTTGGCACGATGATCGCGGTCGACGCGCCGAAGGTCGGCGGGTTCGGCGTCGGTCTGGCCGTCGTGTGCAACGTGCTGGTGGGCAGCACGCTCACCGGCGCGGCCATGAACCCCGCCCGGGCGTTCGGGCCGGCGCTCATCGCGGGCGAGTGGCAGGGGCATCTGATCTTCTGGGTCGGGCCGCTACTGGGCGCGGCCGTGGCCGCCGCGCTCTGGGGATGGGTCCTCCTCGCGAGACCGGCCGCTGGGACCGGGACGCCGGAGATCTCGTCGCGTCGGAGCTGATCGGCGTCACCGATCGTGGTGCTTCTTCACCCGCAGGTACAACGTGATCGAATAGACCAGAATGACCACAGCCGCCACGATGTAGGCTGCCACCATGTAGGCGCCATTGTCAGGATATTCCACCGGCGGCCTCCTCTTCACGGACGTCCTGCAGCACCGCCAGAGCATAGCGCTGCATCACCAAGCCGACGTAGAGCACCGTGCATACCGCGAACGAGCTGAGCAGCGTCACCAGCATGACGCCGGGCAGGGACGGGGCGTCGGGCTTCAGCACGACCGGATCCGGATGCAGGGTCCGGAACCAGTACACCGTCACATGAATGAACGGCACGAGGACCAACGCCATCACCCCGAGCACGGCAGAGAATCGCGCGCGAACCTCGAAGTCGGTGAGCGCGTTGCGCAACACCAAGTACCCCACGAACAAGAGAAACGTGAACAGCGTGGAGGTGAGCCGCGCATCCCACGTCCACCACGTGCCCCACACCGGCTTGCCCCACAGCGGACCGGTCGTCAGCATCACCACCGCCAGGGCGGTTCCCACCTCGGCCGAGGACGCGGCGATGAGGTCGAACTTCCGCTCCCGCATGACCAGGTAGAGCAGACTCAGCAGCCCACATACCAGGAAGGCGAGCAAGGCGGCCCACGCCACGGGGGCATGGACGTAGAAGATCTTCTGCGCTGGCCCTTGGGTGCGCTCGATGGGGGTGAACATGAGGGCGCGCACGTAGATGCCGGCGAGGCCTACGAGCGCGATGCCCATCACGACGGCCCCCCGTCGGGCGGTGCGCAGCGCACGGTCACGGCGAGTCATTCGACCAGAATCGCCTCAAAGAGTAGGAGTGACAAGGTAAAGAAGATGATATCGAAGGCGGCGAGCAAGCTAAGCCAGCCGCTCATCTCGCTCAAGGGTCGCAGTGCCAGGATGCGCCACGTGAGCTGCACGGCGCTCACGATCGGCGGCACCAGGAACGGCAACAACAGCACCGGCAGCATGACCTCGGAGAACCGGGTCCGCACCACCATGGCGCTCAAGAGGGTGCCCACGGCCACATAGCCGACGGTGGCCAGGGCGACCACCGCCATGAGCAGTGGGAGTTGGCGCCAGATCGGAACGTCGTAGAACAGGATGAACAGCGGGAGCGACACCACCTCCACCACGCCGAGGAACACCAGATTGCCGGCCACCTTGCCGAGGAACAGTGCGGTGGGCGACGTCGGCGTGAGTCGGAGGCCGTCCAGCGCGCGGTTCTCACGCTCCAAGAGAAACGCGCGATTCAAGCCCAGCATGCCGGCGAACGTAAAGGTCACCCAAAGCGCGCCGGGAGCCAGATCGTAGTCGCCGACCGACGTCTTATCGCGGGCGAAATAGAGGACCGCCAGCACGAGCACCGCGAACACCAGCGACGAGATGAACGCCGTCTTGGTGCGCCATTCGACCTTGAGGTCCTTGCGCGCGACGGCGAGGGCGACGCCCATGACCGAGCTAGACGGCACTGGCCATGAGCTCCCGGTAGCGCGAGACGATCGCGCCCGCATCGGGCCCGGGCAGTGGCTCCAGTGCCGCGAGCCGCCCCGTCACCATGTAACCGACCCGTGCGGTCACACTGGTCAACTCCACCAGCTGGTGGGTCGCGATCAGCAGGGCGGCACCGCGAGCCTTCAGCTCGGTGATCACGTCGAGCACGATGTGCGACGCGGCATCGTCGAGGCCCGTGAGCGGCTCGTCGAGGAGGAGCACGTCCGGCTCGTGCAGCAGGGCACGAGCGATCGCCAGCCGCTGCAGCATCCCCCGACTGAAGGTGGCGATTCGCTCCCCCGAGACGTGAGCCAACCCGAGCCGCTCCAACAGTCGATCGGCGCGGCCGTCGTCGCGAAGACCGTGCAGCCGGCCGAAGAAGGCAAGGTTCTCCCGAGCCGTGAGCGCGTCGTACAGCATCGTGTGGTGGGCCACCATGCCCACTGCCCCGCGATAGTCGATTCGTCCCCGATGGGCCTTGAGGAGGCCGGCCATCACCCGGAGCAGCGTGGTCTTCCCGGCCCCGTTGCCACCGACCAGCATCACGGCCTCGCCGGACCCGACGTCCATCGAGACGTTGCGGACGACCCACCGATACCCGAAGCGGCGTGAGACGTCCTGCACACGGACGGCGGGTTCAAGGCTGGCCATCGAGCTCCTGGCCCACTCCATCGATGGGTGAGGCGCCGGCGCCGCGCCGCGGCACCGGCCAAACGGCGCCGCAATATACCACGCCCTCCCGAGCGACGGCACGAGCCGTGCAGGGAAGGCGCTCCGGCGGCTACGGGGTTGAGGGACTCCGTCGCAGGCGTTCTTATATCTGGACCCGCCCGACCGCCGGTCGGGCCTCGATTGGCCACCTCCCCGAGCGAGGACAGTTCCATGGACGAGAAGCTGCACACCCTGCTCACCGAAAAGCGGACGTTTCGCCCGCCGCGGGAATTCATCCGCGCGGCCCATGCGGGGAGCAAGGCGATCTACAAGGACGTCTCCTCGAAGCGACTGCGTTTCTGGGCCGACCAGGCCCGCCAACTGGACTGGTTCACCAAGTGGAAGAAGGTCCTGGAGTGGAAGCCGCCCCACGCCAAATGGTTCGTGGGTGGCAAGCTGAACGCATCGGTAAACTGCCTGGACCGGCACATCGGGACTGCCACCCGCAACAAGGTGGCGCTCCTGTGGGAAGGCGAGCCGGGTGACCGCCGGGCCATCACGTACTGGGAGCTGTATCGCGAGGTCAACAAGTTCGCCAACGCACTCAAGTCCCTTGGCGTCAAGCGCGGCGATCGCGTGGCCATCTACCTGCCGATGATCCCAGAAGCCGCGGTGGCCATGCTCGCGTGCGCACGGATCGGCGCGGCGCACTCGGTGGTGTTCGGCGGGTTTGCCGCCCACGCCCTCCGCGACCGAATCAACGATGCGAGGGCGAAGGTTCTCATTACGGCCGACGTCGGTTACCGGCGGGGACAGCAGGTGCTGCTCAAGCGCAACGCCGACGAGGCCGTCGCCGAGACGCCGTCCATCGAGCACGTGATCGTCGTTCGCCGCGAGGTGGCGGCGAGCACGCAGATCCACATGGAGCCGGACCGAGATCTCTGGTATCACAGACTGGTGGACGACGCGGATCCGTACTGCAAGCCCGCGGTGCTCGATGCCGAGCACATGCTGTTCGTCCTCTATACGTCCGGAACGACCGGCAAACCCAAAGGCATCGTGCACACCACAGGTGGCTACATGACGCAGGCGGTCGCCACCACACGGCTCGTGTTCGACCTGAAGCCCGAGGATGTGTACTGGTGCATGGCCGACATCGGGTGGATCACCGGTCACACCTACGTGGTGTACGGTCCGCTGGCCCTCGGCGCCACTGCCGTGATCTACGAAGGGGCGCCGGATTGGCCGGATCGCAGCCGCGTGTGGGAGATCGTGGAACGGTACGGGGTGACGGTATTCTACACCGCTCCGACGGCCATCCGCGCCTTCATGAAGTGGGGCCCCGAGCACCCCAAGGGGAGTGACCTGTCCTCACTCAGACTGCTCGGCACCGTGGGCGAGCCCATCAATCCAGAAGCCTGGATGTGGTACCACCGGCACATCGGCGGCGAGCGATGTCCGATCGTGGACACGTGGTGGCAAACGGAGACCGGGGGCATCATGATCACCCCGCTTCCGGGAGTCACCACCACCAAACCCGGCTCGGCCACGATTCCCTTTCCAGGAATCGAGCCGGAACTGGTGGATGCCAACGGCAAGCCGGTCAAGGTGGGTGGCGGTTACCTGGTGATGACCAGCCCATGGCCCGGCATGCTGCGGACGATCTATGGCGACGACAAGCGCTATCGGGAGCAGTACTGGAGCCGGTTCCCAGGGAAGTACTTCACGGGGGACGGCGCCAAGCGGGATCAGGACGGCTACTTCTGGATTCTCGGCAGAGTGGACGACGTCTTGAACGTGGCCGGGCACCGCATCGGCACCATGGAGGTCGAGAGCGCCTTGGTCTCGCACCCGGCCGTCGCCGAGGCTGCCGTGGTCGGGAGGCCGCACGAGGTGAAGGGACAGGTCCTGGTCGCCTTCGTCATTCTCCGCTCGGGACACCAGGCGAGCTCGGCGCTCGTGGACGATCTCGAGGACCACGTGGCCACCGAGATCGGGCCGATTGCGAAGCCCGAAGACATCATCTTCACCGCGGAACTTCCCAAAACGCGGAGCGGCAAGATCATGCGACGGTTGCTCCGCGACATCGCCAAAGGCGACGCCCTCGGTGATGTGACGACACTCGCCGACCCCACGGTGGTGGCCGCGCTCAAGGAGAAGTACGAGTCGAACGAGAGTTAGTCGGCGGCGGCCGCGGCGGCGGGGTGCGGCATCGAGCGCAGGCCGACGACCGCCGCCACCAGGATGGCGCTCACGATGACGGCCGACACCACGCACCAACGGCACCAGGCGTGGATCACGGCGGCCTCGAGATAGGTGAGATAGCCGCTGTAGGCCACGCCGACCCCCGACACGAGCACGAGGCCAACCGTGGGCTCACGGCGCTCCTGCCACCGAGGTTGGAGGCCGAGCAGGCTCAAGGCCAGGAGCGCGAGGTACGCCACCATCCCCAAGAAGGCGACGGGAACCCCGAACACGTCCGCGTACTCGGAGAGTTGCACGGTTTCGCATCCGCCATCACCGCAGGCCAGGACGCCGAGCAGACCCACCTTCCACAGCCAGAGATACAGGGAGATCAGAAACCCGACGAGCGCCAGGACCGCGATGACCATCCGGTGCTTCACCGTGAGGCGGCTCCTTCGGCACGACGCACTAGGGCAACGACACTGTCGTAGGAGATCGACCCCACCACGAGCAGCCCGCCAATCAAGAAGCTGGGTGTGGAGTTCACGCCGACCGCGACACCTTCTTCCCGACCGGCGGCGATCTGAGCGGCATAGCGATCCGCATCGACACAGGCTTCGTACTGGTCCATGTCGAGCCCGATCGTCTCGGCATATTTCTCGAAGCGGCGCCCGGGCCGGCGGTCACGCGCCCAGGACTGCTGCCCGAAGAACAGCTGATCCTTCATCTCCCAGAACCGGCCCTGTTCGCCGGCACACGCTGCTGCCATGTGGGCCGCCGGCGACTTGGAATGGTTCGGCAGGGGGAAATCACGGAACCGAAGGCGCACACGCCCGGTCGCAACCAGGCGTTGCTTGATGTCAGGTAACGTGAGGATCGCAAAGTGCGCGCACGCGCCGCACTCGAAGTCGGCGTACTCGACGATCTCGACCTTGGCGGTATCGCTGCCGAGCACGTGACCCTGGAACGAGGTCGCACCCACCGGGAGCGGTTCGACGTCGACCTCGCTCGCCGAGCCGCTGCTGCGCGCCATCCAGATCGCAGCGGCACCTCCGACGGCGATGACGCCGAGCGCGACATAGAACGGCTTCAGATTCATCGACTGCGCCATGGCTCCTCGTCCTCCTCGTCTGGGTCCAGCTCTGCGCCCTCGTCCTCGAAATGCAGGTGCTCCATCTGCCGGCGGGCCTGGTCCACCAGACGCCGGTTGCGGGCCACGTCCGGGGACTCATAGGTACAGCGGACCTCGTAGTGGAACAACTCACTGCGTGCGTCACCCATCAGCTTCAGGAGCTCCGGTCCTCCCGACAAGAGGTCCCCGTTGGCGTCCAGCTCCCGGATCCTGGCCGCGAGGGCCCGTAGTAGGTCCCGCAGCCTGGCCGCGCGTGACTCCTCGTCGTATGTGGGTTCCGACATGGCACTGCTCCTCATTCATGCGTGATCGCGGGACGTTGCATAATGTAGTCACCTTCGAGGTCGGTTTGCGCGGTTCCCGTCGGGTGTTTAGCTTTCCCGGCTGAATCGTCGCCCTGTCTTCATCCTCAACGGAGCACATGCATGGGAAGAAAGAGCAACCCGAAGCACGATGGATCCACCGCGCTCGAGAAAGCGCGCGACGAGCTGTACAGCCACATCCTGCGCTGCGGCGTTCTGCAGGCGACGCCCGAGCACCAGAAGGAGTGGTTCGACGACACGATCGAATACATGGCCGAGCGGTATCCTCTGACGGAAGCCGACCTCGAGACCCTGCGGGCGCTGGGTGAGCGCTATTGCCAGCCCGTGATCAGCCATGGACCGGCGGTGACGGCCAACAGCTGACAGCGCCAACGTCGTTCGGTGGTCAGAATACCCCGCTCGTGCTGCGGGGTTCTTTTTTTGCTCATGTCGATGGTTTACCGGCGTGACGGTCTCCAACGAACCCGAAACCCAGCGGACGCCCGGACCCCACCGGCAATCCCCCCCTCGAGGAACCATCCACTGCGCGCTCCAGGCGCCGTCTCGAGCCCGACCAGCGCGACGACGTACTCCACGAACTCCTCTCCAGTCCACCCGACGGTCACGCCGCCGCCGGCATACGGGGTCACGCCGCGACGAAGGAACGGGTTGAGATGATAGGACACCACCAGCTCGGCCCGGCCGGCCAGCGCCCCTTCCCGGGCGCCGACGCTCGCACTGATCCCCAAGCGCGAGCGGCCACGACTCCGGAGCGCGAACCCCATGCCTCCGCCGACGAACGTCGAATCGGCGAAGGCTGCGAGGCCCTGAACCTGCCATTCCCGTGCTTGTGCCTCGAGCCCGGTCGCCGTGTAGGCGATCAGGCTCACGGTGAGCAGTGTGTTACGCCAACTCGATCTCATGGTCGATCCGAATGTCCGGCGCGAGCGAGTGCACCACCGAACAGTACTTCTCCAAGGAGAGGGTGACGGCCCGCTCCGCCTTGCCGGAATCCAGACCTTCGCCCGCGAGGCGGTAGCGAAACCGGATGGCGATGTAGCGCCGGGGCTCTTCGTCGCGTCGCGTCCCCTGCACCTTAACCGACAGATGGCGGAGCCCAACGCGCATCTTCTTCAGCATCACGACGACATCGGCGGCCGAACAACTCGCGCATGCGAGCAACAGGGTGAGCATCGGGCTCGGCCCAGCATGGCCATCACCGTCGATCGTCACACTCGGCATCGACGGCTCGACACCACCCCCCACAAACTGTAGCCGCTCCCCGGTCCACTCGAGTCGCACCTCCCGCTGCTGCGGCATTTCACCTCCACCGTCGAGTCGTGAGCCCGATCATGAATCGGTGTCGATCGAACGCATCCATCGCGTGGTACTCCAGAAGCCAGCTGACCGGGGCACGCGCCCGCACCTCGAACCCCGCCGCAAACTGGACCCACACCCCGGGACAGCCCGGGTCCTGCCCGCACAGCTCGCGTCCAAAAACGGCGAGCCCTGCCCCGACGTATGGTACGACGACGTGCGCGTCATCCAGAAACCGATACACCAGCTCGACGCTCGCCACATACGTGTTGTCGTCCCCCAGGAATCCCAAATCGCCGGAAGGCCGCAGCCGGAGTCGCGGGGTGAACACGTGACCGATATCCAGGGCCACGGACGCGACGGCCTGGCCCGGCCCGTCGAAATCCACGCCACCTCGAACGCTGAATCCATAGAGCCCGATGTCGGTGCGCGGCTCTTGGGCGTCCAGCGGCGTCCACACCACGGCAAGCGCCACCAGCCACAACCGCGCCATCCACGTTTGCATCGTCACCCCCGGCGCGCGGCGCGCAGAGTCCGGGCCGCCCGGGTGTAATCGGCAATGGCGTAGACCGAGATCGCGGCCGTTGCCCACGCTAGAGGCCGCAGCAGGTCCGAGCCCGCCAGAAACGCGAGCAGTGTGAGCAGTTGTCCCACCGTGACGGCCTTCCCGCCGGCTCGTGCCGGCAGCGTGGTCGGCTTCCGGAGCGCCCACGTTGCGCCGAACGCCAGCATCGCGACCAGATCGCGCAACAACACGCCGATGAGCTCGAGCGGGACGAGCACACCGCTCCGCAACACCACCACGAATGCCAACACGACAAATGTCTTGTCGCACACCGGATCGAGCACGACCCCGAGTCGCGACCCCCCGATGCGCCGCGCCCAGATGCCGTCGATGAAGTCGCTCGCCGCCGCCAGAACCAGCACCACGAAGCGAACGGTCGTGTTCGGCACGACCAGGAACACGACCGCCAACGGCATGCGCAGGGCCGTGAGCAAATCGGGAGGCGTGATCAGCGGTCTCTGTTGCCGACTGATGCGGACGCCCGTACTTTCCATATTCTTCACGCGCCCGGGGCCGGAGGAACCGTGGACACCGCCCTGCTCAAACAGGCCGCGATCTTCGCCGATCTGGACGACGCCGAACTGGCGCGCATCGGCGAGATCTGCAAGGAGCGACGCTTCAAGTCGGGCCAGACCATTTTCAAGGAGGGCGAGCCGGGCAACCGGTTGTTCATCATCGCGGCGGGTGAGGTGCGCGTGTCCCGCCAAGTGCCGGGTTCGGGCGAAGAGGCGCTCGCCGTGCTGAAGGCGGGCGCCTGCTTCGGCGAGATGGCCGTCTTCGATCGCTCGGAGCGCTCCACCGACGCCATCGCCAACACCGACTCCACACTCATCACCATTGAGCGCCCCGATTTCGAGATGCTGCTGGATTTCGACCGGGATCTCGCGTTCAAGGTGCTGTGGAGCGTCGTGCGTCTGCTGTCCCAGCGGTTGCGCACCACCAACGAGAATCTCCGCTCCTTCCTCGCCATGTCGATGTTCTAGCCGGTTACCAGTCAGGGCGTGGGCGCATCTGCCCTTCGCCCGGCTCCCCGTACGACGTACTCCGCCCGCGCTTCACCGACGAACACCTGTGCCGCCACCCGGTGGATGTCGTCCGCCGACACCGCGCGCAGGCGGGCGGGTGTTTCGGCCACCTGGTCCACCGTTCCGTAGATCCATGCGTCGAGCAACTCCGCGGCCACCGCCCGTCCGGTCTGGCGGGAGATCTCCGTGACGCCGGCCACGTAGTTCCGCGCCCGCTCGACCTCGTCATTGGACGGCGGCTCGGTCGCCAATCGCCGTAGCTCGGTCAGCATCGCCTCGCGCGCCTCGTTCTCCCGTTCCGGTGCCGTGGCGATGTAGCACAGCACGGCACCCGCATGCTGACCGAGCCAGGGGAGCGCCGCCACCGTGTAGGCCAGCGAGCGCTTCTCGCGCAGCTCCTCGAAGAGCCGCCCGGCGAGACCGCTCAACAGCCCACCCGCCACCCTGAGCGGGAAACGGTCCGCGGAGGCGTGGGGCACGGCCCGGAACGCCATCGCGAGCGCCGACTGCTTCTTGTCCCGCTCTTCGATGCCTCGGCCCGACGCCCACGCGGGAGGCGTCGCCGTGTCAGGACCCGACTGCCCAATGGGTGTCCACGCCGCGAGCGGCGCGACGGCATCCAGCACGGTGTGATCGTCGAAGTCCCCGACCACGACGACGATCGGTCGCCGGCTCACCGCCTGCCGCCACCATTCGCGAACGGCGGCGGCCGTAAACCCGGCGACGGTCTCGGGTTCACCGAGCGCCGGAAGCCCGTATACGTGTCCGGGGAACGCCTCCGCCAACACCCGCTGCAGCGGATGGCGGAACATGTCGTCGCGGGCGCGACGCGCATCACTCGCCTGGAGCCGCCGTTCGACGACGACCTCGTCGCCTTCCAGATGCGGCTCCCGCGCCACCGCAGCGAGCAGCCGTGCGGCGCCGCCGAGCGCGTCCGCGCGCACCGTCATGCTCCACCCGAGCGTTTCGGACGTTGCACTCGCACCGACCGATCCGCCGAGCAACTCGGCGGCCTGCGCCAGTTCCTCCCCGCTCATCACCCCGGCACCGCGAAGGGCCGACCGCGCCACGAGCCACGAAATACCGGCTGAGGCGTCGGTCTCACCCAGCGGCGCACCCGGGAAATGGATCAAGACCGTGGCGAGCCCGGACCCGGGTCGCGCCCGGGTGAGCACGTCGATCTCCGGCAGCGAGTGCAGCGCGATTCCCCCCGCGATCTCCCGTGTCGTCGCGCTCGTCGGCACCACGGGGCGCGAGGGTATGGAGGTCGCCGCAGGCGCGGGTAGCGCGATGCGCACTGGTGACGGCGGCCACCCGGCTGCAAACGGGTCGGGGCCGTCCGAACGGGCGAGGTAGAACACCCCGGAAACGACGTCCGGTGCAAGGTACTCGTTCACCACCCGTCGGATGTCCGCCGATCCGACCGCCAGCGTGCGGTCGAGCAGTTCATCGAGCAGTTCGTAGGTACCGAGAGCTTCCCCCTCGCACAGCGCCGTGGCCCGACCGTCCATCGACTCCGTCCGCTGTGCCCACGAGGTCACGGTGAGCGCGCGGGCCCGCTCGAGGTCGGACGCCGTCGGTCCCCGCTCGGCCAGGTTTTGCACGAGGGCGAGCGCGCGCGTGACCGCTTCGTCTACGCGACCCGGATCGGCCTCGAGCCCGATCTCAAATACCCCGACCTCGGTCGGCGTGTAGTGATCGGCCCGCGCGGCGGCCGCGATGCCGGGAACACGAAGGGCCCGGTAGAGGTGTGAGCCGCGACCACTCCCAAGAATGGTCGCGGCCATGTCGAGCGCCGGTGTGTCGGGGTGCAGGGTCCCCTGGGTGCGCCACCCGAGGCTCACCAACGGGCGTTTGACGTCACCTCGGAGCACCCGGATCCGGGCATGCCGGACTCCGGGCTCGGCCGGGGACGCCTCCACCGCAGGCGACGGACGCGACCAGTCGCCAAAGGCCCGTTCCGCGAGGCGCACCGCCTGCTCGACGGCAAGGTCCCCGACCATGGCAACGATCACCCGCTCGGGGAGGTAGCGCGAAGCGTAGTAGCCACGAACGTCGTCCAACGTGAGCCGCCGTAACCCGTCTTCGGTCCCGATACGCCACCGGCGCATGCGGTGCACGTCGAACAGCAGTTGATGCAGCGTCTCCGTCGTGACCGGACCGGGGGCATCGAGTTTGCGGTTGGCTTCCTGGACGATCACCTCCAGCTCGCGGCGGAGCTCGTCGGCATCCAGGGCTGCCTCTCGCAACGCATCGGCCTGCACATCCAACGCCTTGGCGAGGCCACCGTCGAGCGACGGCAGCACCGTGTAGTAGACGGTCTTGTCGTAGATCGTCCCGGCGTTGATGTACCCGCCCAGCACCTGCGTCTCGCGAGCGATCACGCCCGGGCCGCGGCGTGCCGTCCCCTTGAAGTACATGTGCTCCAAGACGTGGGAGATCCCGACCCAGTCGTCGGGCTCGTCGAAGTACCCCGCCCGCACGTGGGTGACCACGGCCACGACCGGCACCGCGGTGTGACGCTGCACGAGCACGGTGAGACCGTTGGGAAGGACCCGCTTGACGACGCCTTCGGTGACGGACATGGGCCAAAGCTAACACCGGAAAAGCCCGCGCCGCGCTCGGCCGTGTGGCCGGGCGCGGCGCACGTCCTCGGGGCGTCCGTGGGCCTAGCGGAGAATCTCCAGCAGCCCGGCTGCCGCCACGCCCTCGACGAAGCTCTGCGGGTCCGACACGGGGATGACGACGCCGTGCCGGGTGCGATTCCGCCGTGCGATGTACTGCATGTACTCCTGGAGGGACGCGCCCGCACCATGGCGGTCATCCATCTTCATCTGCAGGACGATCTCCTCCCACGTACCGGCGTACGTGATGCCCGAGCGGGTCTTCACCCGGTGCGTTTCCACCACACCCCGCCGCTGCATGCCTTGCAGTTCGGTCAAGAGCGTGCCGAACAACTCGATCTGGTTGGGATCGCGAATCGAGCCGTCGGCTTGGGTGGTGGCAATCTCGGTCAGGAACTGCTCCACGGGGTCCAGGTCGGCGGCAAGCTCGGCCAGCCGTCGCCTCCACGGCACGAGTTCCGGGTCCTCGGCGGTCAACCGATAGATCGATTTCTTCAACTCGATGGTGCGCCAGAGCGCCAGCTCGTCGTAGTGCTCGGCGGGGTCGGTATGCTCGAAGTGAAACAGACTCGCTTCATACTCGCCGCGATCGTACAACAGGTTGCCCAGGTAGATGCGGGACTCGGCATGATGCTCGTCGAGGTCCAGGGCCCGTCGCAGCCAATACAGTGCTCCGTCCTCGTCCCCCAATCGGTGCGCGGCGTACCCCAGCGACGCGGCTGCTTCCGAGGAATCCGGGTGCTCCTCCGCGGCAATCTCGAAGAATCCCCGGGCGTGCCGCAGCATACCTTCGCGGAACAGCGCGCGCCCGATCTGGAGCATGAGGTCGTGATCCTCGCGGAATCCCAGACCCAGCACCCGGTCGAAGCACTGGAGGGCCTTGGTCCGCTCCCCGAGCTTGAGCAGCGCTTCGCCGAGACCGGCGAGCGCTTCCTCCCCCGTCGGATCGAGCGCGACCGCCTTCTCGAACCGGGCCCGTGCCCACGCGTACTCCTCCGACGCCAGAAAGGCGTACGCGAGGCCGACGTGCAGCTCGACGGCGTGCGGGAACCGCTGGATTGCCTCCTGCAACTCCACGATAGCGTCGTCGTACCGGCCCTCGTTGTAGAGCCGGTGAGCGCGTTCGGCGAAATCGTCTGAGCTGAGGAAGGGGTCCGACATCATCGGCCGGGCCTCCGGTGGAAAGTTGCGACACAATACACGATGCGGCCCGATCGCACAAGTGGTTTGGACACCGTCACTTGCGGCGACCGGGTCCGGAACGCCCCGTCACAGGGATCACAAACGCGATGTCCCCGGGGGGCACGACGGCTCGAGCCGACGCGTCCCCCGGGGACATTTCAACGGCCAACAGTCGTCTAGTTCGCGGACGGCTGCGTGACCGACAGGTTGGCGGTGTGGATCTTCCACACGCGGTCGTCGGGGTCCCTCATCCAGACCAGGAGGCCATGACCGGCGTCCACCGGCCGCCGACGATTGTCGCGCCCGACAACGTCGGTCGAGTGGCGGAAGGTGGCCTGCGCGATGCCTTTCGCCAGCACCTGCACTTCGAGCTCGCTGATGACGAAGTTCAGGTATTGGATGCTGCCGTAGAGTTCCCGGATCGCCTGTTCCGTCTCTTCCCACCCTTCGCTGCGTCGACCGTCCGACCACAGCACCTTCATCTCGGGCTGCTGATGGTAGAACGTGAGCACACTGTCAACTCTTGCATTGTTCATCAGACGCTGCCAGGCGTTGACCCGCTCGATCACGACCTGCTGGTCGAGCATCGCCTCTCGCCTGGTCAACTCCGATTGGGCGCACGCGAGCAGCATCGTGCACGTGACCACCAGCAGCAGCTTCGACAGCGGCATGAGCCCGCCCCCTGTGTCGCGAGTTTCGGCGCCTCGATTCCCCCCCCAACAAGCTACCGCCCTGCATACTTGCGTCAACATGGGAGCCACGATAGCCTACCCAGCCGATACCACTGTCGAGGGCGTCAGCGCGCGTATGACCACGAGGGCGGCGGGCACCGGTCCAGTCGACCGGCAGACCCTTGGCCGCCCCGTTTTCTTCCTGGTGAGACTGCCTAGCCGAGATGCGTATGCGACTCATCCCGTTGCTCCTGCTGCTGGCCGCTCCGGTCGCGGCCCAGCAGGTACCGCCTTCAGAGGATCCCCGGATCCACCAGATCGTCGCGGAGGTGACGTGGGAGCGCATCGCCGACGACATCCGGACCCTGGTCGGGTTCGGCACCCGTCATACGCTGTCCGACACGGTTTCGACCACGCGGGGTATCGGCGCAGCCCGCCGCTGGATCAAGGCGGAGTTCGAGCGGATCTCGGCCGCGTGCGGCGAGTGCCTCGACGTGCTCTACGTCGCTGAGACCTTCCCGGCCGGCGCCCGCCGGCTCCATCCCTCGCGTGAGACGAAGGTGGTAAACGTCGTCGCGATCCAACGAGGGAGTACCGACCCGAGTCGCATGGTGGTGATGAGCGGCGACATCGACAGTCGCATCAGTGACCCGATGAACTACACCGATTCCGCGCCGGGCGCGAACGACAACGCGAGCGGTATCGCCGGCACGTTGGAGGCCGCACGCGTGCTCAGCCGATACCGGTTTGGCGGATCGATCGTGTATCTGGCGCTGTCGGGCGAGGAGCAGGGCTTGTACGGAGGCGGGACTGTGGCCCGGATGGCCCGGGACAGCAGTTGGAATCTCCAGGCCGTGCTCAACAACGACATGATCGGCAACATCAGCGGGATCAACGGCGTGACCGACAATGCCACGGCGCGGGTGTTCTCCGACGGGACGCCGCCGACGGAGACCGAACAGGAGCGCGCCGCACGGCGTTTCACCGGCGGGGAGGTCGACGGGGTATCCCGGCAACTCGCGCGATACATCGATCGTATCGCCGACCCCTACCTCCCGGGGCTCGATGTCCTGATGGTCTACCGGTTGGACCGGTTCGGGCGGGGTGGTCACCATCGACCATTCGCCGATCTGGGATATCCCGCGGTACGGATCATGGAGACCAACGAGCACTACCACCGCCAGCACCAGGACATCCGGGTCGAGGACGGCGTCCATTACGGAGACGTGCTCGAGGGGGTGGACTTCGAGTACGCCGCCACGCTGACAGCGCTCAATGCGGCGACCCTCGCCGCGCTCGCATGGGCCCCCCCGCCACCCCAGGCGGTCCGCATTTGCGGAGCGGTACGGGCGGCGGCACGCCTCGCCTGGGACGCGCCGGCGTCCACCGTCGATCTGGCCGGGTATCGGGTGTATTGGCGCCTCACCGACTCCCCGACGTGGGACCGGTCCCGCTGGGTGGGGAACGAGACCGCCCACACGTTCGACGGTCTCGTCATCGACAACTACTTCTTCGGCGTCGCCTCCGTGAGCCGTAACGGGGACGAGAGCGTCGTCGTCTTTCCGCGGCAGGCGCGCCGGGGAGAGCGCTGTTGAGCCGCTTCTCGCCGTATCATCGACGGCTCTTCGTGTTCCTCAGCATCGCGACGTTCTTCGAGGGCTACGACTTCATCGCACTGAGTCAGATCCTGCCGAATCTCCGCGCGGATTTCGGCCTCTCGGAGTCGGAAGGCGGCATGCTCGGGTCGGTGATCAGCCTCGGGACGATGGTGTCGTACATCCTCGTGCGGAAGGCGGACCGGTGGGGGCGCCGAAGTACGCTCATGTTCACCATCGGGGGCTACGCGGTCTTCACGTTCCTCTCCGGCGTCTCGCAGGGCGCGTACGATTTCATGGCCTATCAGTTCACGGCCCGCGTCTTTCTGATCGCTCAGTGGGCCGTGGGCATGATCTACGCCGCCGAAGAGTTCCCGGCGAACCGGCGTGGGTTCGTCATCGGCGTCATCCAGGCCAGCAACTCGCTGGGTGTCGTGACGTGCGCGGCGGTGGTGCCCTACCTGCTCGATACGGCCTACGGCTGGCGTGCGGTCTACTTCGTGGGGGTCGTTCCGCTCGCTTTGCTGCTGTACGCGAGGCGCGGTCTGCACGAGACCCAGCGCTTCGCGGAACTCCGCCGGACGGGCCTTCCCGAGAGCCACAGCCTACTGGAGATCATGCGGTCGCCATATCGCACGCGCGTGTTCCAGATGGCGCTCATCTGGGGGCTCACCTACCTCAGCACCAACACGGCGCTCCTGTTCTGGAAGGAGTTCGCCGTCGGCGAACGCGGGTTCAGCGACGGGGAGGTGGCGAAGGCGGTTGTGATCGCCTCCGTCGTGGCGCTTCCTTTCGTGTTCGGTGTCGGAAAGGTGTTGGACGTGATCGGCCGCAAGCGGGGAGCGGTGCTCATCTACTCGGTATCGGCCGTCTTCGTCGTGCTTGCCTATCAGCTGCGGAGCTTCTGGGCGTTGACCGCATGCCTCACGATCGCAATCGTCGCGGCCATCGGCCTCCTCACGTTGCTCAACGCCCTGACCACCGAGCTGTTCCCCACCGAGATGCGGGCCGATGCGTTCGCGTGGTCCAACAACCTGCTCGGGCGTGTGGGCTACGTCATCGCACCGGGAGTGGTGGGAGCCATCGCCGCGCAGACCAGCTGGAGTTTCGCGGTCCCGCTTACGGCGATTTCGGTGCTGGCGGCCCTGTGGCTCATTCTCTGGCTCATCCCCGAGACCGGCGGTAAGGAATTGGAGGAGGCCGCCGAGATCTGAGCTGCTGGCCAAACCGACACCGAAGCCGTATGCTGGGGCAGAATCCGGCACGGAGTGTCCCTCCCATGCCTCTCCGTCTCGAAACTGTCCAAAAGGCACTCGCCGAGCGCTACGAGGTCGAAGCACTGCTCGCCAAGGGCGGCATGTCGTACGTGTTTACCGGCCGGCGACGCACGGATGGCCGGACGGTGGCCATCAAGGTGTTCCGCCCCGAGTTCGCCGTGACCATCCTTGCCGATCGCTTCCACCAGGAGATCGAGTTCCTCTCGGCACTCGACCATCCCAACATCCTGCCGCTGCTCGCATCAGGGGAAACCAGTACACTCATCTACTATGTCTGTCCCTACGCGCGCGGCGGGTCACTCGCCGATCGCCTCGGTCGCGAGCGCCGCCTCGATCTTGATGAGGCACTCGGCATCATGCGTGATCTCGCCGCCGCGCTCGACTACGCGCACAGCCGGAACGTGCTCCACCGCGACATCAAGCCGGGCAACGTGGTCTTCGACGGGGACCGGGCGCTGCTTTGCGATTTCGGCGTGGCTCGGGCCCTGGTGCGTGCCACCGGTGACCGGATCTCGAGCAGTGGGCTCGTCGTGGGGACGCCCTCGTACATGAGCCCGGAGCAGGCATCGGGAAAACCCAAGCTCGACCACCGCAGCGACATCTACGCGCTGGCCTGCGTGCTGTATGAAATGTTCGCCGGCGAGCCCCCATTCACCGGGGCGACCCCACAGTCCGTGTTCGCCCGGCAGATCGCCGAGAAGCCCCCGTCGCTGACCGTGGTTCGACCCGACCTCCCCTCCCACGTGGCAGAGGCGATCAATAAGGCGCTGGCCAAAAACCCCCGCCGTCGGCCCCGGACGGGCGCGGCGTTCGTCCACCTGCTCGAGCCCCCGACCGCCGGGAACTCCTGAGAAGGACTCGGCGCTCCGAGCCCCCCAAACGCCCGGGTTCGACCTCAGGCCCCCTTGCTCCGAGCGCTCCCGGAAGACGAGACGTGCGTGGGCGGCTTTGTCTTCAGCAGCTCACCGTACAGCCTTCCATAGTCGGGCCGAATCGCGCGATACTGGTCTATAATGATCTGCTCCAGTTTCCGTGCCCGCACGCCCCAATCACATTCCTTGCTCCAGTAGTCGCCGCACGCATCCTCAGCTTCTTGGGCCGCCGTCTCGACGGCCCGCGTCTCCTCGTGAATCTTCTGTTGCAGCGTCTCGAGGTCCCTAACGCCGTAGCCCTCGTCAAACACCCTCCCACTGCCCGATTCCAGCCGTAGCGCCATGTACATGTAGTGCAGCTTGCGCGTCAGATCGAAACAGTACGCCGCGAGCATGTGGGGGTCCGCCGACCCGAGCTTCGCTTCTTCCCCATGCTGCTGATCGTTGAGTCCCAGGGCGATGGTGTCCATGCCGTGATCGCTGAGTGGCATCGCTGCCTCCTTGATGACGTGGCTGCGGAGCTTGGATCTATGCCTTCTCCGACCATCCGGCCCCCAACCCGAGTGACGGGGCGCCGGTCATGGTCGGCCCTGTTCCAGGCGTGGCGCATACAGTGCATCGCCGATCGACCCGCTCTCGACGAATGATCGGCGCCAGCGGTCCGCCCGCTCCGTCGCGCCCCGGCGCGTGAGCAGCTCCACGAGCAACCACCGCTCGGGCGCGAACGAGATGAGCGGGTAATAGCTCACGAGCTGCCACACCGGGCGGGAGGCTGCTGCCTCGAACCGATCGATGGCGCGCGCCGTGTCGGCGGCGAGCAGGGCCAACCGTCCCTCGAGTGCCGCCTCCAGGGTCTCCGGCAACGGATCGCCCGGGCGAGCGCTGTTGCGCGCCACGCGAAGACGCCGCCGCAGCGCATTCACTTCGACAGAATCACCGCGTACGGCGGCCCGGTGTACCAGCGCCTGAAACGCCTGTCGACGCAGGTCGTACGGCTCGAGCGTGAAATCCGGAATCCGTGCGGCGTCGAGGTCGGCGCGGGCACGGGCGTACATTGGATCGCTGTAGCTCGATGCCGGGAACCCGGCGAGGTCCGCTTGGACCATCCACGCGTCGAACGCCGCGGGTTCGGTCACGGCCCGCCACGCTGCGACCCCCTCCTCCCATCGCCCGGACGCGGCACGCAGGACCAGGAGGTACTGGCCCCCGCGCAGACGATCTTCGGGGGTCCGCTCCACGAGGAGCAGGAGCGACGCCAGGCTGTCGGCGAGGGCACGTTTCGACGGGTCGCGGGCGTACTGGACCACCAGCTCCGAGATTGCCGCCCGATTGCTGGTACGCAGGGAATCCAGCACGCGACCACGTGCGCTCTCCGTACCGTACTCCAGCAGGTGCCACGCCCGGTACGCCTGGTGGAGTTCCTCGTCCGGCCCGAGGCGTGTCAGGTACCGGGCCGCCGCACCGCTACCGCCACGCTGCATGGCGAGCGCAAACAGGTGGTGGTGGATGGTGGGATATCCTCCACCCAGCTCGTCCGCGCGTTCCAACGCGCCGCGCGCGGCGGCCGGGCCGAAACCGGCGAAGGCGCCGAAGTGGTACAACGATTCGGCGTAGCCGAGCCACGCATCGACATCGTCTGGACGATCGAGACGGATGAGATTGAAGGCCCGGATGGCGCTGTCGGGATACACCAGTGCGTAGTGTCGCTGCGCCCGCAGCAAATCCACCCACCGCGATTCCTGCCCGGCGGCCTGGCGCAGTCCTTCCTCCACGATCTCCACCGCGCCGAATCGATGGCTCCACTCCTGCACCAACGCCCGCCGGTGGTAGGCCAGGAGGAACTTCGAGTCGGCGGCGATCGCGCGCGACAGCAGGTCGGCTGCAGCATCAGGGTCTCCCCTGAGCAGGCGCGCACGCGCCTCGACGAGATAGCCGACCGCCTCCACCGACCGCGTGGCATCGAGCGCGTCGCGCCGTACCCCTAGATCCAGATCGTACCGCTCCGCCACCGCCGCGAGCGCCCCGAGCGTGAGGCGCGCAAGTGCCGCACCGGGGCCTTCCCCCGCATCCGACAGGCCATGGTAGACGCGGGACCGGTCCCGCGCGTCGTACATCGAGAGCGTCGTGGCGCGCGGTACCCCCGAGTCCCCCACCTGGACGGTGACGACGTGCTCGGCGCCCAGTCGGAGGGCATCGCGCAGCATCGTCACGCTTGGCACCGACGACATCGCGGCGCGCTGTTCGAGTGTCGTACCGTCGATGACCGCGACCGACGGGAAGAGACTGAGATAGGACTCGACGGTGCGCGAGGTGGGAGCGCGCTCACGCTCGGCCGTGAGGCCGAACGGCTGCACCGCGACCCGCAGTTCGCCCGAGATCGGCTCGTCGTGCGGCCACAGCCGCAACAGGATACCGACCGCGGCGACCACCACGATCGCCGCCAGGATGACCCGGCGGGCCGCCGGACGCGCAATCGTGCGACCGGCACCCTTCATCGCCTCCGTGAGCGCGGCGGCAAAGGCACTGGCACTCTGGTAGCGATCGGCAGGGTTCTTCTCGAGTGCCCGGCGCACGGTCCGCTCGACGGCCGCGGGAATGCCGGGGCGTACCACCCTCAGCGACGGCGGGTCCTCGCTCAACAGGCGCGCCACGATCATCTGCGGGTCCACGCCCGTGAACGGCGGCTCGCCCACGAGCATCTCGTACACCACACAGCCAAGCGCGTAGACATCGGTGCGTGCGTCGATGTGGCCCTGACCCGCCGCTTGTTCCGGGCTCATGTAGTTGGGGGTGCCGACGGCCACCCCAACCTCCGTCCGGGATGGCGAGCCAGCATCGCGCACGGCCCGGGCCACACCGAAATCCGCCAACAATGCCTGACCGCTCGAGAGCAGCACATTGCCGGGCTTCACGTCGCGGTGTACCACGCCGCGGGCATGCGCGTAGTCGAGCGCGCCAGCGAGCTCGTCCACGAGTCGTACTGCGTCCGAGAGCGGGAGCGGACCGTCGCGCACGAGGCGGTCGCGCAATGACTCTCCCTCGACGAACGGCATCACGTAGTAGAGCAGCCCGTCCACCGCACCCGAATCGAACACCGGCACGATGTGCGGGTGCTGCAGGTGGGACACGATGCGGATCTCGCGAAGGAAGCGCTCCGGGCCCAGCGCGACGCTCAGCCGAGGATCGAGCACCTTGATGGCTACGGCCCGGTCCTGGCGCGAGTCGTAGGCCACGTACACGGTCGCCATCCCGCCGCGCGCGATGACGTCGCGGATTTCATAGCGGTCGGCGATGCGGGCACGCAGTGGTTCCGGGAGGTCCATCGCCTGCTCGTGGAAGCGTGGCCTACAAACTTGTCGTGTCAGTCCGGCCAGCGCCATGCAAACCGCACAGATCTGCTCGGTTCCCGCCACGGTGCGTGTGTCGAGGGACCAGTGGGCGGGACACAACCCGCTGCGGGACTGCGCCCGCTCCTGGTGGCGAGGAAGACCCGATGAGGTAACATTGATCTCGTCGCGTCCACCAAGGACGACCCGATGACCGCCTTCTACCTCGCCATGTTCGCCCTTCCGCTCGCCATCATCGCCACCGCGGTGGTGCTGGCACGAGTCACGCGCCACCGACAGCGCTGAATGCAGGAAGGCACCACCGTTCAGGTCTCAGCCGACCCGTTCGCCGTCGGCTCATTCATCCTCTACCTCGGCATCGTGATCGCGATCGGCGTGCTGTCGGCCCGATTCTCATCCGGCGGCGTGAGCGAGTTCTTCGTCGGCGGCCGCAAGATGCACCGCTTCGTGGTGGCGCTGTCGGCTGTGGTTTCCGGGCGGTCCGCATGGCTGCTGCTGGGCGTCACCGGCATGGCCTACGCCATGGGAGCGGCCGCCGTGTGGACCGTCGTGGGCTATATCACGGTCGAGATGTTCCTCTTCCTGTTCTACGCGCGCCGCATTCGCCATTTCTCCGAAGCGCACGACTGCGTCACCCTGCCCGACTTCTTCGCCGCACGGTTCGGCGACCGGAGCGGCCTGCTGCGCTCCGTGCTGATCGTGATCATCCTGATCTTCATGGTAGGCTACGTGTCGGCCCAGTTCGTGGGTGGCGGGAAGGCGTTCGCGGGAAGCTTCGGGATGAACCAGCAGGTCGGCGTCGCCGTGACCGCGCTGATCGTCGTGCTCTACACCACCCTGGGCGGGTTCCTCGCGGTCAGCCTGTCGGACATGCTCCAGGCCTGCATCATGATCGTAGCCCTCGTGGTGGTGCCGACCCTCGCCATCATCGACTTCGGCGGACTCGAACCGGTGCTGGCCCAGCTCCAGACCCTCGACCCCACGACCATCGACCCCACCGCACTCTCCATCGGCGCGGCGATCGGCGCCGTGGGCATCGGGCTCGGATCACCGGGAAACCCGCACATCATCGTGCGCTACATGTCGATCGCCGATCCCGACCAGCTCCGCTACTCGGCGGTGGTCGGCACCGTGTGGAACGTGGTGATGGCGTGGGGCGCCCTGTTCATCGGGCTCGCGGGTCGCGTGTATTTCCCGGACACCGTCCTCCTTCCCAACGCGGACACGGAACAACTCTACCCCCTCCTCGCGGCAGACCACCTGCACCCGATCTTCTTCGGTGTGGTGGTGGCCTCCATCTTCGCGGCCATCATCTCGACCGCCGATTCACAGCTCCTCGTGGCGGCGTCCAGCGTGGTCCGCGACCTGTACGAGAAGATCCTGCGGCGCGGCATGGATGTCTCGCAACGGCGGCTCGTCCTGTACAGTCGGATCGTCGTCGTACTGCTCGTGATCGTAGCGCTGGTATTCGGGCTGCTCGCCCAGGAGCTGGTGTTCTGGCTGGTGCTGTTCGCCTGGGCCGGACTGGGGGCGGCGATCGGGCCCACGTCGATCCTGGCCCTCTACTGGCGCGGCACCACCCGGGCCGGCGTCATCGCCGGACTGGTGACCGGCACCGCAGTGACGGTGATCTGGCAGTACACCCCGGTGCTCGAGCCGATCGTGTACGAGCTGGTGCCGGCGTTTGCGGCGTCACTCGCCGTGACCGTGATCGTGAGCCGGCTGACGCGTCCTCCAGACCGGGTGGACGCCCTGTTCGACTCCATGCTCCCCCGACTGGACGACCCGGCCTAGCTCACGGGCATCACGACCGCCGCAGTACCAGGAGGATCGTGGCCGACTCGATCGTCTGGCCCTCGAACTCCACCCTGAGTCCCGTTCCCGTGATCGTGAGGGTGTCACCGGAAAGCACGAACTGCCCAGAGATCGGCTGCGTAAGACCCTGCGTGAACGTGAGGGTGAGCGTCGATCCCTGCACGGACACGGTGCCGGAGACCGGATTCTCCGAGGCGACGGCTGTGGCCTTGAGTGTCCCCGCGAATCCACCGCCGGACGTCACCGTGATCGTGAGCCGGCCTCCGAAGGCGATGATGTCGAACGGCATGATCGTGCCGCTCTCGTCCGTGACCCGGAACTGCGACGCGTTCCATGTGCCGACGAGATCCTCGACCGTGACCTGCGTCGGCTCACCCGAGTTGCCGCACGCCACAACGATCCCGATGGCCAGCGCGACGCTGAACAACCGATGGCGACGCTTCATGATCACACCTCGGCGTAAGCCTCTCCTGAAAGAAGCAGGAGCCGCCCGCATGGGTCAATCGGTCCGGGCGCTACGGAATCAGACGAGGAGATGCACGGCGTACAGCACAGCCGTGCCGCCGAGCAACACCAACCCCACCCAGGAGAGCACGAGCATTCGCGGACTCGGCCGGTGTTCCACCGCCACCTCGGCCGACTGCACCGCACGCAGGTTGAGGTACCCCAGGACGGGGGCTGTGACGAACGAGACGATCGTGGCGAAGTCGATCATCGCCGTGAGGCTCCCGACGAACATCCCGAGCACGGCGACCGTGGCGACCGCGAGCGCGGCGAGGCTCACCCAGTACCAGCGACCCGCTGTCGGGGTGGCGTGGTGGTCCCGATGTCCTCGTCGCAGGTTCGCCACCGTCCGCTCGATGGCGCGCGGAAAGCCGTCCACCACCGTGATCGACGTCGAGAGCATGGTGGTCAACACGGCAACCAGCACGATGGGTCGCGTCCACGCGCCGAGCGTCGAGCTGTAGAGGTCGACCACCTGGGTGGCGAACGCGGTGCCGGCGCTGCTGAACGAGGTGCCGGACCCGTACATGACTCCCGCACCCAGCACCAGAAAGCAGAAGGCGAGGAAACCGGTTCCGACGTAGCCGACGCCGAAGTCGAGTCGGGCGGTTCGCACCGTGACGTGCCCCCCGACGGCGGCGTTCTTCGCGAGCGTCCAGAGCGAGCTCCACACCGCAATGTCGATCGCCGACGGCATCCACCCCACCAGGGCCAGGAGGAACGCGAACGGGATGCCCTCCGCCCCACCGATGGGCGGCAGGACGGCGAGCGTGCCCGTATCCACCCGACCGAGCGTCACGACCGCGGCCACGAGTGTCGAGATCGCGAGCACGACGAGGATCACCTTCACGGCCCGGTCGAGCCACGGAAAGCGCCCGATCCACAGGATCGCGGCGCACCCGGCCATCACGACCCCGCCCATGACCGGGAGCGACCATCGAAGCCCGAAGGCGTAGTTGAGCAGGAACGCGGTGAACAGCACGATGGCCGACTGAATGACCACCGAGGTCGTCACCGTGATGAAGAAGTAGAGCCACAGCGCCCAGCGGCCGATGTGTCGGTAGCCTTCCACCAGACTCATCCCGGTGGCTGCCGCGTAGCGCGGTCCGTACTCGAAGAACGGGTACTTGAGAATCAGCGCCAACAGAATGACGCCGGCGAGCCCGAGCCCCGCGTCGGCGCCGGCACGGGTCGACTGCACGAGGTGCGACACCCCGATGGCAGCCGCCGCCCACAGCAAGCCGGGCCCGAACGCCGCCCAGAAGCTCTCGATCCGTCGATGGGATGACTGATTCATGGCGAGGCGTAACGTTGCACCGCCTGCGCGGCGATGAACAAGCCCCGCGACAGGCGCGAAGCTCGCTTCCAGTGCCCAACGGGTGGCGGTTTCAGCCGGCGCCGGCCACCATGTGCTCGGGCGTCTGCACCAGCGAGGCCGCGAACAGGTCGCGGTTGAGCCGAGCGATGAAGTCGATGCTGATCTGCTTGGGACAGGCCGCTTCGCACTCGGCGTGGTTGGTGCAGCTGCCGAATCCCTCCGCATCCATCTGCGCCACCATGTTCAGCACGCGATCCCGGCGCTCGGGTTGCCCCTGGGGTAGGAGACCAAGGTGCGACACCTTGGCCGCGACGAACAGCATCGGCGACGCGTTGGGACACGCGGCGACACACGCGCCACACCCGATGCACGCGGCCGCATCCATCGCGAGATCCGCGTGCTCCTTCCGGATCGGCGTCGCGTTCGCATCCGGTACGGCGCCGGTCCTGGCAGAGATATACCCACCCGTCTGCATGATCCGATCCAGCGCGCTGCGGTCGACCACGAGGTCCTTCATGACGGGGAAGGCCCTGGCGCGCCACGGCTCGATCCAGATCTGATCGCCGTCCTTGTAGTGCCGCATGTGGAGCTGACAGGTTGCCGCGCCGTGCTGTGGGCCGTGCGGTACCCCGTTGATCACCAGGCCGCAGCTGCCGCAGATCCCCTCGCGGCAGTCGTGCTCGAACGCGATCGGCTCCTCGCCACGCTCGGTGAGCTGCTCGTTGACGATGTCGAGCATCTCCAGAAACGAGGCGTGCTCGCTGATGTCCCTGGCCTCATAGCGGACGAAGCCGCCTTTGACGGCCGGACTGGCCTGTCGCCAGACATGGAGTACGAGATTCATCACTTATAGCTCCGCTGGGACAAGGGGACATCCTCGAACGTGAGCGGCTCCTTGTGCAGCCGCGGAGCCGATCCCACCCCGGTGAACTCCCAGGCCGACACGAAGGCGAATCGCTCGTCGTCGCGCTGTGCCTCGCCTTCGGGCGTCTGGGATTCCTCACGGAAGTGCCCGCCACACGACTCCTCCCGATGGAGTGCGTCGCGGCACATCAGCTCACCCAGCTCCAGGAAGTCGGCCAGTCGGCCGGCCTTTTCGAGACTCTGATTGAAATCCTCACCGCGCCCGGGGACCCGGACGTCCTTCCAGAAGCGCTCTCGAATCTCGGGAATCACTTCGAGCGCCTTCTCCAGTCCCGCGCGTGACCGCGCCATGCCGCAGGCGTCCCACATGGTCTGACCCAACTCTCGATGGATCGTATCGACCGTGCTCTTGCCGTTCACCGCGAGCAGCTTCTTCACCCGCTCGTTGACTTCTCCCTCCACCGCACCGAAAGCCGCGTGGGTGGGGTCGGTCTTCGCGGGCCCAACACGGGCGAGGTAGTCGCTGACGGTGTAGGGCAGCACGAAGTAGCCGTCCGCCA
>CAYGCN010000006.1:2746-57661 GCA_964348385.1 uncultured Gemmatimonadaceae bacterium | reverse complement strand
CCCCTGCGTCCCGCATCCCCCCACAGCGATCCGCAGCAACTTTGCGCTCCGTTCTCTGGTCGGAAACGGTACGAATGTTACCCACACAGATCAGGATGGGCGACAATGGCGGCGATTCGGGGCAACGTGTCACCGTGTTACCTGCGTCACAGCCCGGCCCCTCACCCTGTGGCTACGCTCGCAGGATGACGAACAGTACGGGGGCACGCGTCCTGGGTCCGACACTCGTCGGCACCCTCATCCTCACGCTCGTCGCCTGCGTTGTGCCGGAATCACCTCACGCCATTCGCGTGGCGATTCCCGACGCACCGGTGGAAGTGGTCGCGGAGTCGCTGGCGGCGCACGGCATCGTCGGGTCGGCGGAAGCGTTCGCCCGGTTTGCCCGCATGGGGCGCAAGCACCTCGGCATCAAGTCCGGGGTGTATCCCCTGGTCCCCGGCACCCCGATGGGCAAGGTGCTCTCCACCCTGCGGCGTGGCAGGGAGCCGGAGGCACGATTCGAGGTACGGAGCGGTATCTGGATCAGCGAATTGGCGCCGCTCGTGGAGCAGATCATGGGCGTGCCACCCGACAGCTTCGTGCGGGCAACGCGCGATTCGACTCTCCGAGCGCGGATTGGCGCCGAGAGCGAGACCGTCGAAGGATATCTCTTTCCGGACACGTACTACATCCCGGTCGGTGCGAGCGCGGAGCAGATCGTGCAACAGATGGTGGATACGTTCGAGGCGCGCTGGCGCCCCGAGTGGACCGCACGCGCAGAGTCACTCGGGTACACCCGCCACGAGGTCGTCATCCTGGCATCGATCATCGAAGGGGAGGATCCGCATCACGCCGACCTGGGATATGTCTCGTCGGTGTATCGCAACCGGCTCGCCAAAGGTCGGCGGCTCCAGGCCGATCCGACCGTCGTGTACGCTTTGGGAGAGCGCCGGCGTCTCTACAACAAGGACTACGGGTTCTCGTCCCCACTCAACACGTACCGCGTGGCCGGCCTGCCGCCCTCGCCGATCGGGCAGGCGTCGCTCGCGAGCCTCGAGGCCACGCTGTATCCGCTTCCGTCGGACTTCCTGTATTTCGTGGCTCGCCGCGACGGCCGTCACGTGTTCTCGAGAACCTACGGCGAGCACCTCGCGACGATTCGTGCGGTCAGGCGGCGCGGTGGCATTCGCGCGCCGGAGGAGTGACGGGGACAACATCCTCCGGTGGCGTTTCCGATCGCAGAAGCCGCGTTAGGTGATGGGGTCTAAGCCGCTCATCGTCAAGGGTTTGGCGTTATGACGACCGAACAAAGACCGTGAGCCATCGAGCGACGGTGTGACTTGGATCATCGTTGCACCCGGGCCCAGACCCCAGGCTAGGCCCATTCCGAGCACGGCACGAGTGCATCCGTGAAGTGGATACCGCGTTTCGGTGTCCCGCCGTCTCATCTGTACTCCAGCGGAGTGGGCTTATGCAGCTCGTCCAAGCGTTCGTTCCCACCGAGTGGCGTGGCGCGGCGGAAGTGTTGTCGGCCCCGCTCGCGTGGATCCCGGACTGGCACGCGGCGATGATGAACTTCACCTGGTACGGTGACACCGCCGCCGAGATGCTGGTCAAACGCATTCTGATCCTCCTGCCGATGCTGCTGCTACTGTCGGGCGTCTGGATCACGATGGCGTCGCTGTACACGATTCCGTTCCGGTCGAACCGGGGACGGTTCGTGACCGCCATGCTCGTGGCATGGTGGGACGCGGGCCGCACCGCGTGGTTCTACTGGGCAGGGATCGTCCGGCTCGGGGTGGTGCTCGTGGGTTGGGTGTGGGGGCTCCTGCGTCTGGGGCTGGGGATCGCCGTGGCGGCCGTGAAGGCCGCGTTCCAGAGTCCGCTCCGAATGCTGGACTGGACGTCCCGCAACTACTTCAAGCCGGGGGTACCGTGGCTGGCATTCCTGGCGCTGCTGCTATGGTCGGCCGTCGAGGCTGTGATCTTCATGTACACGCTGCAGCCGACGCTGACCGAGGTGCTCGCAGGTATCACCGGGTTCGAGCCGGATCCGCGCCTCGTGGCCCCGCTCCTGTGGATCTTCCTCTTCTTCCTGGTGCTCGGCAGTTTCGCGTGTATCCACGCGTTGGCGGCCGCCGTGCGAACCAAAGACGTGCCGCAGATCATCCAGATGTCGGCGGTCGAGCTGTTCGTGATGTTCTTCGAGGTCATCTTCCTTTATCGCGAGCTGATCGATGCGATCACGCCGTGGATCGCGCAGACCACCAGTGAGCAAGTGCAGCTTGGGCTCTTCTCGACACTGGCGCTGGCCTCCTTTGGCTGGGTGGGTGTGCGCGGCATGACGTGGTTCCTGTTCGGTCGCTACGGCACCCCGGCGCTGGTCGCCGTGCTCGCGCGTGAGACCATCCGACAGGAGGGGGTTGCCACCGGGTTCCAGACGCCGCAGCCGGACTTCTGGAAGGGCCCGATCCTGGCGCTCAAGAGCGAGACCGACTGGTTCAAGCGCGAAGCGCGTCACGTGTTCGAGTTGCTTTCGCTGCCGGTGCTGCAGATGGGAGCGGCGGCGGTCAACTTCGCCGTGGTGGCGGTCGGATCCCGCCCGATGTTCTCGCTGCCCTTCCGCAGCCTGGACGAGATCCTGGCCAAGACGCCGCGGATCGCGGGTCTCAAGCCGACCGCCAAGGGGCCGCCGCCACGGACGCAGCCGGTGCAAGAAGCCGGAGGTGCCTGATGCGTCGCCGGCTAGTCGTCTCGATCGCGGCGGGCCTTGCCGCGCTCCTCGCGGCCGCGTGCCTGCCGGAAGAAGGCACGCGTCCGGCCCGCTCGACCATGGTCATCGGGATCGATGTGAGCGGCTCGTTCAGGGCCGGAGGCAAATACGAAGACGCGATCGACTTCGCCGCGCACTACCTGTACGGCCACTTGAACGGCATGGGTGAGCTGCGCGTGCCGTCAGCGGTGTTCGTGGGCTCCGTGGGTGGCGCGCGTGTGGGCGAGCCGAAGTCGTTCCAGCCGATTCACGCGTTCCAGAACAAGAGCGTCGAGGAGATCCGGACGCAGCTTCGGACCTTCTTCCCACCGGAAGATGCCTTCACTGATTTCAACGCGTTCTTCGGCCGGGTCGCCACGCTGATCAAGCGCCAGGGATTGGTGCTGGCGCCGCTCGACGTGGTGATCTTCAGTGACGGGATTCCCGACTTCACTCGGCGGGCGTCGACCGACACGACGAGTGCCTACGCCAGGATCGACCTGAAGCCGCTCGAGTACCTATCGCGCAGCGTGACGGTACGCCTGCTCTACGGATCACCCACGGCGTCCGTGGCGTGGGAGCGAGAGATCGATCGCCAGCGCGTGCGCATGTGGACGGTCGACGATCAGGTGATGACCGGGTGGCGGGAACAGACCGAGCCCGGGCTCGAGGCCGACTCCCAGCGCCACCTCTGGAACTGGATTCACGAAAACGTGGACTTCCGGGTGCGAAGTAGACGCCTCTGAGTCCTCGAGGGCCGGCAGGCCCGGTGTGGTGACCGGCCACGTCCACCGCTGGATCTCGGTGGGCGTGGCGGGTGCCATTGTGGGCCCCTCAGGATATCTGTGCGCTACTGCAGTGCCGCCGTCGAGCCGGTGCTCTGGTGCGCATGAAGCACCTTCCAGCCGCTGTCGGAGCGCACCAAGACCTCAGTCCAGGCCACTGCCACGGTCTCCGACGTATCACCAGCGGCGATCGTGGCGGCCCGTCCGCCGAGGGTCATGGCCACCATGTCGCGTGAGATGACGGACACTTTGGCCGGGTGCCAGTTCACGACCTGGCCCTCCATCGCGGCATACGCACTCCGCACCCGCTCGGCGAACCTCGGGTAGGAGAAGTACTCGGTTCCCATGATCACGCCGGCGGTGCTGTCGAAGAAGCTCAGCACGGCGTCGGCGTCGACGGCCCTGGCAGCGGAGATCATGTCGCGCTGCACGCCCATCAGCGTGTCGATCAGGGCGAGTCGGTGTTCTTCGGTGAGCTCGGGCTGGGCCGGCTGACAGGCCGCGACCACCCCGACGAGGGTCAGCGCGGCGAGCGTGATCCGTGCCATGATTGGCTCCTGGTATCTCGTGTTGGGAACCTACGACCGCGGACCGTGGGTGCGGAAGGCGTGACGTCACCGACGTCGACCGCGACACGGTCCCGTGGGGTCGTGTGGGGCGCCGGGCTTGACTCGGCGCCCTCCCGGCCGCGGGGCCCAGTGGCCATCTTTGGAGCCTCGTATCGATGTTGAAGCTGACCGTGGAAACCCGACCATGATCCAGCGATTGCTGCGACATCCACGCACGAGACAACCGGGGTGGAATGATGAGCCGACGTCGTTGGTCGAGTCCTGGCAGTGCTGACACCAGTGGGCAACGGGAGGCCCGAATGACCGATCGAGCGGAGCACGTGTTCACAGCACCAGTCTTCCTCGCGACGGCAGTGTTTCTGTTCTGCGTCGCGATCGTCGCGAAGGCCCTGAACCTGCTGGGGTGGAGTATCCCGGTCGTCAACGTGTTTCCGCGCCAGCTGCTCGACTGGGCGGTCGTGCTGCTGGTTCTCGATATCGCACTCCTGCTGCGGCAGATACTCGAGAACAAGCTGGATCGCTGAGTACGGGGACGGACGGTCGCCGTGCTCGGCGGCGACCGCCCAGGGTGCAGCGCGGTGTCTCAGGGACGGCGCCCGATGCGACTCACCATAGCGAGCGGCTCGCCGACGCTCACCGGAGGCGTGCCGAGCACGTAGTTCACGATCCCGGCGAAGGGTGCACGCACTTGCTGCACCGGCTCCCCGAAGAAATCCTCGATCACGCCCAGGAGCCCGCCCTCGGCGATGGCGTAGCCGTCACGAACGGCGGGCCTGAAGAGCCCGCTGACCGGGCTCCGGAGGACCTCGTATCGGTCGAGCCAGACGATGCCGCCCGAGTGCTCGACCGCTCCTTCCATCATCCGGAAATGCCGAAGCAGGTTCCAGAACCCCCGCTCGGCGAGGTCCACCCAGCGCCGGTCGGACGAGCCCAATTGACCCGTCTCAGTGGTGATCCCCGGCTTGCCGCGCGTGAGCGCCGTGTTCGACGTGTACACCGAGGCTCCGCGATCTCGGGGGCGATCATGATCGATCACGATGTGATCGAGCCCGAACGCGATCACCATGCCCTTGGTGAGCGAGTCGATGCGGGCATCGCCGCTGAGCATCCAGTACGTGTACGGGCGCAGGGCCTCGTTGCCGTCGCCGCCGTGCATGTCCACGACGTAGTCCGCACGGTCGATCACCTCGGTGGTGATGATATGGGCGATCCGCTCGCTGACGGTCCCGGCGCGATCGCCCGGGTACACCCGATTCAGGTTCTTCCCGTCCGTGGGGCTGTAATAGACGGTTCGCCCGAGGAAAGACGGCATGTTGGCGACGTGCACCAGAATGACCGTGCCAGAGAGTCGGGCCGGCTCGAGCGTCTTCCGTACGCGGTGCAGCGCGAGGATCGGTGGGTACTCGTACCCGTGCGTGCCCGCAATGGCGGCAAGCACCGGCCCTGGCTGCGCGCCGTGCACGACGGTGATCGGGATGGTCGTGCCACTGTCCACGCCGGCAGGGACGGGGAGGTGGCCGGACGCCATCGTACCCCGCTCGACGCTGAGTGCACCGACGGTGAACGTCCGTGGCTCCTGAGCAAAGGAGGAACCCCCGGCGAGAAGCGAAACGGCTACCAGCGCGACGACTGGACGCAACATGCGACGTCCTCCTGTATGGGCAGCCCGAAACGTGTCGTCCGGGGCAGACCGCCACTAGGGGTAGGCTCTCCGCTTCGGATGTCCGTGCGGCCATATTTCCCTGTGTCTTCAACCCGTGGGTCCTCATGAGACTTCGCTTCGCTCGGCAGATCCGTGTCACGTCCCTGTCGCTCGTCGTGGGCTTGGGACACCCGACGGGAGCTCTGGAGGCTGCGGATTTAGCGAGGTCCGCGGTCGACCGAGGGAACGGCACGGGTGCGGTGTGGGGGCTGAACGGGCACCGCGTCGTGGCCGCCATCGCCGAGCGCCATCTCACGCCCGCCGCGCGCAGCCAGGTCCAACGCCTCCTCGGATCCGTGTCGCTGGCACGGATCAGCAACTGGGCGGACTCGTATCGCGGAACGCCCGAAGGCCGCCATACGGCGCCGTGGCACTACGTGAACATCCCCGAGGGCGAGGCGTATCCGGACACCGTCTTCGAGCTCCCCAGTGATCTGGTGCAAGCGCTGCGGTTCAACGAGGGACGGTTGGCCGATCCCGCCCTCGCCACGGAAGAGCGGGTCGTGGCGCTCAGATTCCTCGTGCACTTCGTCGGCGATGCGCACCAGCCACTCCACGCTGGCCTCGCGTCGGACCGGGGGGGCAATCTGGTGCAGGTGCGATGGTTCGGCACGCCAACCAATCTGCACAGTGTGTGGGACTCCGATCTCTTCGAGCATCAGGCGCTGAGCTACTCGGAATACGTTGCGTTCCTCGATCACGCGTCCGCCGCCGAGGTGCGCGAGTGGCTCGGGGCGGGGGACGTCGAGTGGATCGAGGAGTCGCGGACGATCCGAGAGGAGATGTACCGGCGCCTTGGCGTGGCCGACGGGCGTCAGCCCGACCTGAGGTGGGACTTTGTGAACGAAATGACCCCGGTCATGGAACGGCGCCTGCTCCAGGCAGGCATCAGGCTGGCCGGCGTGTTGAATCGGGCGCTCGGGGGCGAGGAGCGCGCGCCCTAGCCGTCGTCGACGATCGCCACGCTGAAGCGGCACGCAGTGCAGTGCACCTCGCGAGTCGGAAGCTCCGCGTTGGCATCCGACGGTCCCAAAACCAGCCCACCGTGACACCGCGGACACGACACGTCGAGCGTGGGATCGGCCAGCATACGGTGGATCGTGAGCGTATCGTCCCAGGAAAACTGATCAGCGGGGGGGAACCGACGTTCGGCCACCACTCGCCGGTCACGGAGGCGCCGGCGGTCGCTGTCCTTCCGTCGCTCGCGCTCGACGGCCATGTCGACCACCCGCCGGTCGGTCTCGCGCCGATCGACCGCACCCCGCCGTTCGGCCACCCGCCGCTCGGGCAAGAACCGTCTGGGGACCTTCCCGGACTCCTTCGGCTGCGCCATGGTCGAGTCCCGTGAGGCGAATTCGCGAAAGGTGCTGCGCAAAGGTAAGGAACCCTTCGGCGTTTGCAAATGCGGACATGGTGCAGATAGGTGGGCTCGCGCGCACCCGGTTTGCCGTCCTTCGATGCGCGTAAGGGCTATCCAGCGTCGCTCGCGGCCGTGCCGATCCCAGGGATCGGCTCAGCGCTTTGCATCACGAGCCGCCCCCGACGCCGCGTCGTCCTCGACTTGATGCCTAGGAATCCGCCGACTCGAAGTGCCTTGCCAGGGTCTGCTCTATCCGAGAGGCGAGCGCCCTGACGTCCGACGTCGCCGCCGCCTGCGGCGCAAACGGTGCCTCCAGGAGGGTCTGCCACGCGGGACAGGTTCGGTCGCGGCGCTGGGGACAGTAATCGACGCGGAACGTGCTTTGCCCTCCATCCCACACGAGGCGGAACGACTCTGCACCGCCGCTGAGCAACGTGCATTTGGCGCCGGACGCGTCGGCGTGATGGTGTTCCTCACTCACCTCGAAGCCCCGTGCCTCCAGCAGGGTACGAAGCGTGGCGGACAACTGGGTGTAGGTATCGGCCAAGGCGATCATGGGCTCCCCGGCGGGACAACGCTTCCTCAAACTGGACGCCCCCGGTAGCGTCGGCAAGGCTGTCTCGGGAATTGGGGGCTGCGACCGCTCGCGGCGAGGCAGCGGTAGCCAGGTCACGTCCCGCTCGATAGCCGATCGAGTTCGCGGAGGATCTCCTCGTTGCTCGGGCGCACCTTGTAGTCGACTTCCACGAACCGCCAGCGCACGATGCCCGAGCGGTCGATCAGGAAGGTCGCCGGGTGGGTGATCTCGCGACCGCGCGGATCGTCCCGATTGAACAGACCGTACCGATCGATGACCCGGTGACCCGGATCCGTGAGAAACAGGAAGTCGGGCTGGACACCATCGACGACAGTGATGCGGTCCACCATTCTCCGAAGATCATCCGGGGCATCCACGGATACCGCCAGAATCTCGGTGGAGGCGCGCTGCTCCTCCGTCAGGAGTCCCCTCAGCTTCCCGAGCTGAGCCGCGCAGTAGGGTCACCAGTGTCCCCGGTAGAAGACGAGCACCACGTTCTTCTCGCCGCGGTAGTCCGAGAGGGCGACCGTCGCCCCGTCGAGCGCACGAAGCCGGAAATCGGGGGCGGCGGTACCGATCGCGACGCGGTCCAGCTGGACCGGCGGGAGGTCGGCACCATCCACCGGACCAAGCGGAGCACCCTGCCCGCGATCGCCGAGCAGCAGCAACGCGGCCCCGGTGACCGCTGCGAACAGGCCGAGAATGGCGAGAGTCTGTCCCACGCGCATGGAGCGAGCGCCCTTTCCTACGGGTGATGCAGGTTCAATTACCGTCGAGGAGATGCGCGCGTCAACGCCCGGAGGCACTACATGTGATCGCGACTCAAGCGTCGGGACAGCTCGCGGATGAGGGAGCGCACGTAGCCGCGGAGCCCCGAATCGGAGGACCGATCGCGCCGGGATGCGCTCCAATAGGGTGAGCAGCTCGCCGCCGGCGCGGTCCCGACCAGGAACACCTCGGGCTCGCCCCAACATCCCGGGCCGCCGCGGAGACCGGTTTCGGGATCAATCTCGACGATCTCCAACCCGTCGGGCATGGCGAACTCCTGATCCGCGTCCGGGACCGCGCCCGCGAGGAACCGTCCGAAGATCGGCATGGCAACCCGCGATCCGGGAAGTCCGAGGCTTCGCCCATCGTCGAATCCGACCCACACGGCCACGACCATGGTCGGCGTATAGCCGATGAACCACCCGTCCCGGAAATCGTTGGTCGTGCCCGATTTGGCCGCGACAGACCCGTGTACCCCCATTGTGCGAAGGCCGCGCCCCGTACCGCGCTCCACAGCTCCGCGCAGCGCCGATGTCACGAGGTACGTCTCGGCATCGTCGTACACCCGCTCACCGCCCGGCGTGAGCCGCTGGAGCACCACCCCTGCCTGGTCGATCACAGCCAATGTGTGCTGCGGTTCGGCTCGATACCCTCCCGCCGCGAACACGCCGAAGGCGCGTGCCATCTCGAGCGGTGTGACCTCCACGGCGCCGAGGGCAAGGCTCGGAACCGCGGGGAGCGCGCTCTCGATGCCGAGATGACGAGCGGTGCGGACGATCCGTTCGGGCCCGATCGCCAAGCCAAGTCGCGCGAAGGGAACGTTGAGCGACCGCTCGAGCGCCTGCCGCAGGGTGAGCGGACCGCGGTACGCGCGGTCGTAGTTCACGGGCTGCCAGACCCCGGCCGGCGTCTCGACGGACAGGGGCTCGTCTCGAAGGGTCGAGGCCAGCGTGAAGGTCGGATCCTCCCACCGGCCCGCTTCCGGGCGCGCGAGCGCGGCGAGGGCCACGATCGGCTTGAACGCGCTTCCCGGTTGCCGCTGTGCCAGCAGGGCGCGATTGAACTGCGACGTGGCATAGTCCCGCCCACCCACCATCGCCAGGATCTCACCGGTCCGTGGGTCCATCGCGACGAGTGCTGCCTGAAGTGGTGTGCCGTTCCGCGTCAGGCGGGGGTACTGTCGCTCGAGGCGCCGCAGCTCGTCCCGCACGACGGCCTCGCCCAGCTCCTGCAGACGGAGGTCCAGGGTCGTGAACACCGCCAACCCGTGGTCCAGGCTGGCGGACCCGTGTGCCGCGGCCAATCGGGCGACGACGTAGTCGCTGAAGTAGCGTCCCACCGACGCGGGCTCGGGTTGGGGTCCCACGCCGAGCCGCGCGGCGCGTGCCTGCCGGAACGCCTGGTCGGTGATGAGCTCACGCTCGAGCATGAGCTGCAGCACGAGGTCGCGACGCTGGCGGGCGCGCTCCGCTTGACGGAACGGTGAGTAGAGACTTGGCCCCCGGATGATGGCGGCGAGCAGTGCCACCTCAGGCAGGTCGAGCTGGCTCACGTCCTTGCCGAAGTAGAACTGGGCAGCACGGCCGACCCCGCGAATGGCGAGCCCGCCGTCCTGGCCCAGATACACGTGATTGAGGTAGGCCTCGAGGATCTGGTCCTTCGGGTACCGCAACTCGAGTGCGGTCGCCAGGGCCGCCTCGCGCAGCTTGCGCACCACCGACCGGCGCGAGGACAGGAACAGATTCTTCGCCAGCTGCTGTGTGAGCGTGCTGGCGCCCTCCACGATCGCACGGGACCGGATGTTGGCCGCTGCGGCGCCGATGATCCGCCTGAGATCGAGGCCGTGGTGCTCGTAGAAGCGCCGGTCCTCGACCGTGAGGATGGCCGCAATCAGGGATGGCGGGACCTCCGCCAAGGTGACGGGAATCCAGTCGGCCCGCGACGGGCCACCCAGGGTGCGAACGAGCTCGGGCTCCAGCGCCACGTAGTCCTGGCGGGTGCCATCCGCGTCACGGATGTCGCTGACCTCGCCCCACCACCCCACTCGCACGGTGACGACTCCACCCGGATCGAGCCGGTCGGCGAAGCGAAACGGCCGTCGGCCGATGACCCAGTCCCACGATCCGACGGCGTACTCCCCGACGCTCACACCCCGGCGATGCGTGCGACGATAGCCCAGGCGTGCGAGTGCCGCCTCGGTTCGCGATCGGTCGAGCTCCTCACCCCGCTCGATGACCAGCGGCCGAGCGTAGATCCTGGTCGGGGGGTGGAACAGGGAGTCGCCGAGGCGGGCTCGGACAGCGGCCTCGCCGACCAAGGCACAGCCCAGCAGGAGCGGCACGCCCACCACGCCGCCGAGCAGGATCCGTCTCCGCTGACCGTGCCAGCCCCGTTGGATTCGCGCCAGTCGGCGTCCCCATCCCACCGCAAGCGATGTCCCGAGCCGAGATGTCATGGGCTCCCTTCTCCAACAAGGAGCGATGCACGACCGCCGCAGACCGTCGCGTCATGAGGCACTACGGTGGGGAAGTGGTGGGTGTTTCGGAGCTCAGCCGCCGTCGGGCACCGGGGTGTGCACTGGGCCGGGGCCGGAGTCCGGGTCTGTATACGGATTGCGTCGATCCAACCCGCTCCGTCGATCGCGCTCGCGACGATCGGCGGCGGATCGACGGTCTCCGAAATCGATCGCGTGGTACTCCTTGCGACGCTCCTGCTGGCGCCGTTCCGCCTGGCGCCGATCCGACTCCTGGCGAGCTTCGAGGTAGTTCATGCGGGCGGTGAGCTCATCCGTGATCCTCTTCCACTCGGTGTAGAGCCGCTCCCATGTCTGCCGTTCCTCGTCGGACAGCACGCGCCCGAGGGCGCCCTCCAGCAGTGTGTTGAGTCGCTGCGCGAGCTGCCGCTTTTCCCGGCGCAGGCGGGCCAACGCGCCCGTGTCGAACTCGCCACTGAGGATCGCCTGCTGCACCGATACGTTGTCGGTCACGATAGGCTTGCCACACTGATCGCAGAAGCGCGCCTCGGCGGTGAGCGGGTGTCGGCAGTATGGGCAGTCCATGACGGAAGTCAAAAGAGAGTAAACGATGCTTCGCCCAGCTCCACTGGCCAGAGCGGGGTGAACGAGAGCCCCTGCACGGTCTCCTCCAGCCCGCGCTCCGATTTCGCCACCGTCGAGATCCGGTAGTGCCACACCGTCGTGCCCGGCTGGCACACGAGCGATGGATCGGCGGACACGGAAATCTCCGGCGCGAACCAGCAATGCGTCGGGAACGCGTCCGGTTTCCACGAGTAGCGTACCGTCAACTGCCCCCCGGCCGCAAATCGAAGCTCCTTGCGGATCAGCCGATGGTCGTCGACCGGCGTGAGGCTGATCAGAAGGGCGTCGTCATCGCGCGTCACCTCGACGACCATCGGAGACTCTACCCACGACGCGACGGGCACGTAGTCGGCCCGGGCGTACTCGGCCTCCCCGAGATCGTGGCCGATCACCCGGTCGACCAGCAGCGCGCGGTCGTGATGGTCGCGCGGTGGGGCCACCATCCCGGGCTCGCGCGCGTCGTGGTTCCGCGACTCGGGTTCGGCAGTCGGGTCAGTGACCGGCCCGTGCTCGACGACTCGGTGATAAGCCTCGACGCGGCGTGTCAACACGTCGGCGTAGTTCACCTCGTCCTCGAAGCGCGTGTACTCCTCGATCGCCCCGCCTCGGCGCGGGCTCACGACGGCCGAAAACGACCCGGAGTGTATCCACAGTTCGTCGTGGCCGTCGCCGTGGAGGTCGACGGAGTCGTACGCCAGCGGCTCGCCCGCCCGGAGCTGCGCTTCGGCCCGGGCGAGATGGCGCCACAGACCTGCACGCAGATGGGGGAGATAGAGGCCGCCGAAGACCCCGTGCCAATAGGCATCGTTGCACTGGGCGCGACCGATCTCCCGGCGCGGTGCGGGAGGGTCGCCACGCATGCGACACAGATGCGACAAGCGCAACGCCTTCTTGTGCATGCGGTTGGACTCGGGATACTTAGCGAGGAAGTTTCGCCAGTGGCCGCCGCGGAGCAACGCCCCGTCCGCTCCCGCAAGGCGGCCCTCGCCCCACTCACGCTCGACCTGTTCCAGGCGGGTGGCGGCGCGCGGCGGGAGCGACCAGCCCTCCATTTCGCGATACGACGCGGTGGGGAGGTAGGCGAGCCCTGCGCTCTCCACCTCTCGCCAGGCCTCGCTGGGTGTCACGAGCCGGACGACCTGCTCCTCCCGGAGTCGCCCCATTGCGTCGAAAAACGCATCGAGCCAGCCGCGTTCGTACACCCAGGCCTTGGTCCCCGGCCACCCCCCGAACTTCTCCCCGTCGTCCGCGAACACGGACAACCGCCGACCGCTGTCGCGTAGTCCACGGAGGTAGCCCGCCGTATCGCTCGGGGGCCGGAATGGGATCTGATATCGCAGGCGCTCGTCGATCGGGAGGAGCGACACCGTGCGCCCATCACTGTCCGTGCGGTACGGAGCGTGAAGGTCGTCGCGCTCGAATCCCGTCACCAGGAAGTGCCGGTCGTCCAGCAACACGCACTCGACGCCTGCATCGACCAGGTCGGCTGGCAGCCCTGGTTCCCACACGCGCTCGGTGAGCCAGAGGGTCGTGGCGTCCACGCCGAACCGGCCCCGAAGCGCCTCCCGCATCCACGCGATCTGCTGCAGGCGATCCTCCCGGGGAATCGCGATGAGGATCGGCTCGTAGAACCCCGCAAGCAAGAGCTCGAGTTTGCCGTCCGCGGCGAGTCGGCCAATGAGATCGAGGTACCGCGCGTCGTGATGCTCCAGCCACTCCAGCAGCGGCCCGGAGACGTGCAGCGCGATCGGTGTGAAGTCCCGTTCCGCGATCGCCGAGAGGAAGGGCACATACACGTCCCGCACGTGCTCCTCGAACACGTGATCGAAATTGCCCACGGGCTGGTGGACATGTACGCCGAAGACGAAACGCAGGGGCTCCATCTGTCAGGCCAGTCCCATGCGATGCGCGACCGATCCCAGGGCGCGGCGTCGAGCCCCGCCCGCGCGCCCCCACTCGTGAAACAGCCGCGTCTGAGCGTCGAACGGGTAGTGGCGTTCGAGTATGTCGAACAGATCGAGTAGATCGTGAATCGGTGCGGTGTCATCGATGCCGGCTGCGAGGCCGTCCACGAGACGCAGCAACGCGCGTCGTGCCACGTCGACCGGGTCGGCGCCCGACAGCAACGCCTGGCGTTCCGCGTCGAGGTAGCGCGTTTGCACGATGTCGGCGTAGAGCGCGGGGCGCAGGGCGCCGAGAACGGTGCCCGGCAGATCACTGACACTAGCCGCGTAGGTCGTGTCTGGATCGGTACTCGACACGCGCAGCTGCAGACGACCGGCGCTGGGGCGGCTGGTGCGGACGCGCCACGCACGACTGCTGCCGGTTCGACGGTCGCTCACCCGGACGGTATTCTTGCCGTCACCATCGTCCAATGTGTGGAGTTCGAACGGCCCGATGGCCGGCGGCAAGGGCATTCCGAGGGCGAGGAATGCGTTTCCGCTTGCCGCGACGCGGGCATCGGGCGGAATCGTAGGACATCCGGCATCGTACACGTCACGACCGCTCCCAACGGTCGGGTCGTTGCTCCGAGCCTCCGCCAGGTGCCGTCTCAGCCCATCTTCCAGGCGCGTGCGCGCGTCGCCGACGAGTTCGATGGCCCGCGCGGCATACCGCAGCACCTGGGTAGCCTCAATCCCGCCGATGTCGTCGTGGAACCAACCACAGGACGTGAACATCCTGAGCGCGTTTCGCTCCATCTCGAGCAGTTCGGCAGCCCGTGTGACCTGGTCGGGGCTGGAGGAGCGTACGCGATCGGCGATGAAGGTGCGACGCGCTTCGTCACCAGTCACTAACACCGCCCCGAAATCGTCGCGCGCGGCCCACGGATCTCCGAAGAGCTGCGTCCCCTCACGCTCGAACACGGCGTGTAGCTCTTCCGCAAGCCAATCGAGGCTCTCGCGCAGCACCGCTCGCCACCGTTGCTGCGACATACGGTCCGGATGCATTTTACACCCGCAATCGGCACGCCATCGCTCGACACCGTGCACGCAACTCCACGAGGTCGGCGCCACGAGGTCGAGCTCGTGTTGCGGTGGGTGGCGGGCGAGAAACGAGGCAAAGTTCTCGACCTCCACGTCGGGTCGGTGCTCGAGGCCTTCGAGAACGGCCGCCAGCGCCATCTCACCGAACTTGTGATGGTGGCCGTACGTCTCCCCATCCGTAGCCATCGCCACCAGGCGCCGATCCGCGCCGTCCGCCATCAGGCGCTCCCACTCGCGTGCGTCGTGCAGCAATCCCCCGAATGCCACCCCGTGCGAGATGGCGCCATCGTACACGAACACGGCGATGGTACGTCCGCTGGGCGTCCGGTAGAGGCCGGGGAGGCCGCCCGGCGGTGCCGTCCGGACCTGATGCTGGGCCACCACCGTGAACTGCATTCCGGCCTCGGCGAGAACATCGAGGGTTTCCCCATCCACGGCGGTTTCGGGTAGCCACATGCCTTCCGGCCGACGGCCGAAGCGATGCTCGAAATCGGCGATGCCCCAGCGCACTTCGGTCCGCTTGTCACGACGCGACGCGAGCGGAAGGATGGAGTGATGGAATGGCATCGCGATCGCGTTGCCGTGGCCATCGCGCCGGGCGCAGCTGTCCCGATCGGCCTCCAGGATGGCGGCGTAGGTGTCGTGCGCCGCCGACTCGAGCCAGGAGAGCAGGGTGGGGCCGACGTTGAAGCTCGCGCCTCGCAGCGTGTTCACGATCTTGGCGATGCGACCGTCCGGGGTCGCCACGCGTGCGGCCACGACCGCCCGATAGCACTCCCGCTCGATCCGCTCGTTCCAATCGTGGTGCGGGGCCGCCGACGCCTGGCGGGGCACCTCGTCCAGCCACGGATCCTCGCGAGGTGGCTGGTAGAAGTGCGCGTGGATGACAGCGGACCGGGGTGATGGAGTCATCCCGGGACGGGGTCGAGCTCCGCATCGAGGACGGCCTGGACGGATGCCAGGACGTCGGGAAACACGTCGTCCTGCACTCGGAGCGTCGCGGCGTGATCCGTGGCCCGGCGGCGCTGCTCGGGGCTCGCGTCGGGTTGCAGGGCGTCCACCAAAGCCTCGGCAGCTTCACAGTGGCCAACGAACCGACGCTCCGCATAATCAGCGGCCACCGCCGTCGAGATCACGAACTGCCAGTCGGACGACTGCGCCAGCAGCAACTCGCGCGCCGCCTGCGCCACGACGGGGCGCAGCTCTTCGGTCTCGATCGCCGTGCGCGCCGCCTGCCAGAACCGTCGCTCCAGCGGCCATAGGCGATCCCACGTCCAGCGGGTCCCGTCGTTCATCCACATGCTGTGGTCGCCGTTCGCCCCCCACGAGCCCTCGGAGAGCCGTATGCCGGGGGGACGGGGATGCCGCCTGAGGTGTGCCGACCCGGTCACGGCCCGCACGCCCCCGATCCGGCCCAGGGTGCGGTAGAGGTCGGCGATGAAGTTGATGCCTTCGAACCACCAATGGCCGAACAGCTCGGTATCGAACGGTGCGACGATCACGTCTCCCACCGTGGAGCGTTCGACTGCCAGACGCTGGAGGAGGTAGGCGAAGTGCCGGGCGTGCTCGCTGGCGCGCGCCTCGGCCGTCTCGGGAACATAGGGTCGTTTGCCGCCGAGATCGACGCGCGGGCCGGTGACACGCCACAGCTTGAGACCGCCCGGCCACCGGATCTTGTGGAACTCGAGATACCACTCGTCTCCCGGGTACCCTCGATCGCGACTCCACACCTGCATCGAGGATTCGGGGTCGCGCACGAACGCTCGGACCTCGGGGGATCCGGCGGTTGAGACCCGATAGGACCAGTACGGGGAGCGCCTCTCCTCCCGTCCGCCCTGCGGCACCGTCTCGTCGTGACGCTCGGCGTCGAACCGTTCGGCGCCGAGTGGCACGTCATGGTAGGCGCCCAGCGGTGTGCCGGCGGCTGCCAGGTGGGAATCGGTGAAGAAGTAGCGAAAGCCCACGGCTGCGAGGTGCTCGTCGATGCCGGCGCGCTCCGTCGCGGGCGTTCCGGCCGCCGACCACGGACCACGGGGGCGATAAGCGCACTCCGGCAGCCAACACCCGCGTGGGGGCCGTCCGAACAGCCGGCGGTGTTCGGCGTACCCTGCGTGCAGCTGCAGTCGAATGCTCGCCTCCGTGCCGAGAAGGGGCAGGTAGCCGTGGGTAGCGGCCGAACTGATCACCTCCAGCCGTCCCGCGCTCTCGAGGCGCCGCAGCGAGGCAATGATGTCACCGTGGGTGCGGAACAGCCGGCGGAGCCTCTCCAGCCGAGCCCGCCAGTAGTCCGCAAGCGGGATCAGGTCCTGGTCGCCTGACGCCGCCAGCTCCGCCGGCGCCCGCTCGCATGCCTTGAGCCGTTCGGCGAACAGGTGCTCCAGCTCGTCCGCGAACGAGGGGTGAGCGAGCTGATTCGCGAGCACCGGCGTCACCCCAATGGTAATCGGAGCGTGGACGTCCTCACGCGCCAACTGGGTCAGTGACTCGATGAGCGGCAGGTAGGTGTCGATAGCCGCCTCGCACAGCCAGTCACTCCCGTGCGGCCACCGGCCGTGGTTGAGCACGTAGGGGAGATGGCTGTGGAGCGTGAAGACGAAATCCATGGTGCGGTCAGTGGTGGCGCCGCGCTCGCGCGCTGGCTCGGTGGTAGACTTCCTGATAGCGCGCGGCCGACGGACCCCAACTGAAGTCCTGACGCATCGCCTTCATCATCATCGCTGTCCACGACTCACGATCGTGATACAGCGCGATGGCGCGCCGCAGGGCGCGCGCTAGCCCGCTCGGTCGGTACTCGTCGAACAGGAATCCCGTTTCTCCGTCGATAATCGTGTCGCCAAGCCCGCCGACACGGCGTGCAACCGGCAACACCCCGTACCGTTGCGCTCGCATCTGTGTGAGCCCGCAGGGCTCGAACTGCGACGGCATCAGCAATGCGTCGGCTCCCGCGAGCAACCGATGCTCGAGCCGCTCGGTGAATTCGAGCGGCACCACTACCTTGTCCGGGAGCGAGCCGGCCAGGTCCTGCAACATCCGCTCGTAGTGCGCATCGCCCCGTCCGAGAAAGATGAACTGGGCGTCGAACTGTGCCAGGAGGCCCGGCTCGAGAATGAGGTCGAACCCCTTCTGCTCGACGAGCCGTGCGCTCATGACGAACAATGGCGTGCGCGACCGCCGTGGCAGGCCGTACGCCCGCTGGAGTGCGGCCTTGCAGCCCCGCTTGGGTGCGAGGTGGTCGACCGTATACTGCGCCGTGACGCCCCGATCCTTACCGGGATCCCAGATCGCGTAGTCGATGCCGTTGAGGATGCCGACGAGCCGGTCACCGAGCCCGATGAAGTGGTCGTGCAGTCCGAATCCGCCGTCCGGGGTGCGGAGCTCGGCCGCGTGGGTGGGGCTCACCGTGGTTGCCAGGTCGGCATACGACAGGCCGCCCTTGAGCACGTTCATCCGCCCATACCACTCCATCACCCGCCAGTCGTACATGCTGGGTGGCAACCCCGCCGACTGCACCGCAGGCTCGGGAAAGTGACCCTGGTAGGCGGCGTTGTGCACCGAAAGTACGGCGCCCAGGCGATCGTGATACGGCTGGCCGGCGAACGTATATCGCAGGTACGGCATGGCGAGCGCCGTGTGCCAGTCGTGCGCATGGAGGATCGCGGCGTTTGGGACGAGCGATGGGAGTGCCTGCAGCGTGGCCCGGCACAGGAATGCGCACCGCCGGAGATTGTCGGGGTAGTCCCCGTGCTCGCTACCGTACAAGCCGTCGCGATCGAAGTGTCCGTCGTGCTCCACGAAGAACACCCTCACACCCGTGTCCGTGCCCGCATACCGGAAGAGGCGGGCTTCTTCCACGTGGTCGCCCACCGACACGGGAAACGCTTCCACGACCGGGGTCATGTGATCGGTGAATGCCCGGACCGAGCGATAGAGCGGCATGACGATTGCCACATCCTGACCGACCCGCACCTGATACTCCGCCAGCCCTCGCACTGCCTCGGCGAGACCGCCGGTGCGCGCGAACGGCCAATACTCGGCGGTGAGGTGGACGACGGTGCGGCCGCGGAAGGGCACGATGCCGTACGAGTTAGCGCGGTGCACGTCGCGATCCTACGCGGTGGGTGGGTCGGTGGACGGGGGCTCCGCGCGCATGGCGTGGAGGTAGTGCTCGGTCGTGTAGCGTTGCAGCATGGCCCGGGTCGTGAACCGCTTCAGCCCATCGCGGAGCGTATGCCGCATCCGCTCCACCCAGCCGGTCGGCACGTCGTGGGCATCACGCTCGAAGTACAGCGGGACGATCTCCGACTCCAGCAACTCGTACACGTGCCAGGCGTCATGCTCGTCCTGCCGGTCCCTGGGGCCAAGCGGGATGGCCCACCCGTTGCGGCCGCTGTACCCCTCTGCCCACCATCCGTCGAGTGTCCCGAGCTGCGGCACCCCGTTGATCGCGGCCTTCATCCCGCTGGTACCGCAGGCTTCCATCGGCACCCGCGGCACGTTGAGCCACAGATCCACGCCTTGCACCAACCGATGCGCGAGATGCATCTCGTAGTCCTCGAGGAACGCGATACGGCCTTCGAAGCTGGGATCGTGCGCGGCGTTGTACACGGTCTGCAACATTCGCTTCCCCGGCTCGTCGGCCGGGTGTGCCTTGCCCGCAAACACCATCTGCACGGGACGACGGGGATCGACCAGGATCTGCCGCAGCCGGTCCGGCTCGCGGAAGATGAGGTCGGCCCGTTTGTAGGTGGCGAACCGTCGTGCGAACCCGATCGTGAGCGCGTCGCGGCCGAGCAGTGTGCCTGCGGACATGAGGTGGGCCGGCTCCTTCCACCGGTCCCGCCAGCGCCGCCTCGCGTCTTCGCGGATGTACTCGAGCAGCCGGTCCTTGAGCTCCAGGTGCACCCGCCAAAGCTGCACGTCGTCCAGCGCGAGCACGCGGTCCCACAGGGTCGGATCGTCGAGCTGGTTGCCCCATCCCGTGCCGAGGTGTCGATCCAGCAGGTCCATCATCGGATTGGCCATCCACGTCGCCAGGTGCACGCCGTTGGTGACGTGGGTGACGGGCACGCGCGAGGGCTCCCGCTCGGGCCAGAGGACCCGCCACAGGCGGCGTGTCTCCTGACCGTGGAGTTCCGAGACGCCGTTGACTCGACCGGAGAGCCGGATGCCGGTGACGGTCATGTGGTAGGTGCCCTCGTCGTGGCCGGGATGTCGTCCGAACTCGTAGAACGGCTGGCTGTCCAGTCTCGAGCCGTCGAGGAACGGTCCGATGCAACCCGCGATCTGGTCGCGCGTGAAGACGTCGTGACCCGCAGGAACGGGGGTGTGCGTGGTGAACACGCTCGTGGCACGCACGGTCGCCACCGCATCGGGGAGCGCGGTGCCCGCCGCGGTCAGCTCCCGTACCCGCTCGACCAGCATGAACGCCGCGTGGCCCTCGTTGGCGTGCCACGCGGCCGGATCGATCCCCAACCGCCGCAGCAACCGCACGCCCCCCACCCCGAGCACCCATTCCTGTCGCAGCCGCATCTCGGGGCCACCCGCGTACAGCTTCAGCGACAGGCTCCGATCCTGCGGGTCGTTCACCTCGAGGTTGGTGTCCAACAGGAGGATCGGCACCGAGCCCACCATCATCCGCCAGGCGCCCACATGCAGCGTGCGGTCGCCGATGGGGATGGTGGCCAGGTAGGGGTGACCCGTCTCATCGAGCATGGGAGCCAGCGGCGTGATCGTCGGATCCAACGGATCGTCAGCGTCTTCCTGCCAGCCGTCCAGGCGGATCTGCTGATCGAAATAGCCCTTGGTGTACAGCAGGCCCACACCCACCAATGGGACACCGAGATCGGATGCGGCTTTGCAGTGATCGCCGGCCAACACACCGAGACCGCCTGAGTAAATGGGAACCGAATTGTGCAGTCCGAATTCCGCGCAGAAGTAGGCGACCGGGCGAGTGGTGTGATCGGGGTAGGATCTGTGGAACCACGTATCGCGACGCGAGAGCGCCTGATCGAGGTTCGCCATGACGCGATCGTAGGCTTCGAGGAACTCCGGATCCTGGGCGCGAGCCACCAGGCGCGCCGGATCCACCAACTGCAGGAACAAGATCGGGTTGTGACGGGTACGTTGCCAAAGGAGTTCGTCGATGCTGCGAAAGACCTGACGCGCCTCGCGGCTCCAACTCCACCAGAGGTTGGTGGCGATGTCCGCCAGACCGCCAATGCGATCCGGAAGATGGGGGATACGCGGCTCAGTTTGGGTCATTGGGTGCGTAAAGCTAGTCGGTCGTCCGCGCAATAGGCTAGCGGCACGTCGAGGTTCACCGAGAGTTCACGGAATCTTCAATCCGTTCCGCCTATCATGCTGACCGGCGAGGCGTGTGAAAGTGAGGGGCGACCGATCACCCGATCCCGAAAGGGGGCACCGCATGAAGAGCCATCCTGACGCCCCCAGGAACACGGGTGGCTTCTCGCTAGACGATGCGGGGCGCGTTTTCCGCACGACGCTGCGGCACGAGCAGCGGATCGTCTGTCCCACGTGCCAGGCCGACCTCAGCCCCATCGTCGGGGACCGGCAGTCGCACTCCGTGTGGATCCTCCGGTGCAATCACTGTGGCAGCGGCGTGGTGTTTCGTCATCTGGAGTGGCGGTCCCGCCCCGAGTGACCGCGTTCGGCTGAGGAAGACCGGAGCGCCGCGACCCCGCGGCGCTCTGTCTTTTCGGGGCGTCGCCGGTGGGCGCTGCCCGAAGCTGGCTCGGACGCCGGTCACGTGCCGGCTGGGGGAAGCCGGACGGCGGCACGCCAATTCGTAATCGAATCCGCCACGATGCGTCCCCGGCCGTTGGCGTCGCGAAGCACCGACGCCAGCTGGTCGAGCGCCTCCACGGCGCGGAGCCGATCGCCCGAAGCTGCGAGCGCCCGAGCCCGCAGCGGCCACGCGTCGGCCCACGCGATCTGATCCACGAACCCCGTCATCGTGGCAAAGAGCCTCGTCGCGGCGATCACCTCGTCGGGGTCGCCGCGTGCCGCCGCCACACGGGCCCGCGCCATGTTGAGCGGCCACAGCGATGCCGCGAGATCGAACGTGACCTGGTCGATCGCATAGCGGCGGGTCGCCTCCCTCCACAGCGTGAGCGCTCGTGCGCTGTCGCCCTGACGCAGTGCTGCATGGGCGTCCACGTCGAGCAGCAGACTACGCACCAGCGGTAGGGTGTCGCCGGCCGCGGCTGCGAGCCTCCGCAGGGTCCGCTCCTCGGCAGGCTCTCGAGTCGCGTTGCGTTGCCGTCGCCACCGCGCCACCAGCCAGACGGTGGTGGGGTCGGTCGCGGACGCCAGCCGCCGTGCGGCGGCGTCGTGATCGTCCGCGCTGCCGAGCGACGCGACGCCGGTCACCGCGGTGAGCAGGAGCCACCGGTCCAACTCTACTACCGGAACGTCCATCTGCCTACCGATCCGCAGGAGCGAGTCGGCCGTCTCATGGCGTCCGGCGCCCAGGGCGGATGCCATGCGCAGCCGAAAGGCCATGATACGGTCCATTTGGCTCGCCGCCCGGGCCCACAGCACGTCGGTTGCGCGCATTGCCGCCACCCGGTCGAGGAATCCTTGGGAGAACTCGCCGGCAGCGAGAGCAATCATCTCGAGCGCTACGGCGGTGCGGGATTCGAACGTGCCAAGCACGCGCAACGCTGAACGATTACCGCGGTAGAGAAGGGAGTCGACCATGCGCACGAGTTCAGCGGTAGGTGAAGCGCTATCGATCCGGAGGTACTGGTCGATATACTGTCGTGCGGCCGTCTCGGCGTTCTGCAGCACCGCGATACGCAAGAGATGCGCAGTGGCCGCTGCGAAGTTTGGGTCCAACTCGTGCACCCGCTCGAAGGCAACGCGAGCGGTGGTCCGCGACGTGCCGAACAGCCCGGCAAAGTTGAGCTGGAGGTATCCGAGGATGAACCACGCATCGACCGCGTTGGGGTTGCTCTCCACGATGCGTGTGAATCGCTCGACGGCACCCTCGAGGTCACCGCGCAGCACAAGGGCTTCGTACCCCTCGAGGAGTTCGCGGGTTGGAGGGTCGAGTCGGTCCCGGTAGCGCTGCGCGGCGCCCAGTGCATCGCGCACGGCGGTGCTGACGCGGGTGGGCGGGGTCCGCAGCACCTCGGTCAGCATCCGCTTGAAGTGAGCCGGGGCGTAGGTCGGATCCCGCTCGATCACGCGGGTGAACTGCTCCGCCGCGGCGTCGTACGCTCCGCGTCGGAAGTAGGTCTCGCCAAGAAGGAACGCGTTGACCGCGTCGAGACTGGCGGGGAGGGCCGGGCTCCACCCAAGCTGCCGCTGGACCGCGCGGGCGGCAAACGCCTTGAGCACGGCATCGTGCACGAGCGCGGTGAACTCGCCGACCATTCCCTGCACCCGCGCGTCCCCGATCACCGTGCGGGTGGCAGGATCGAGCACCACAACGTCGATGCTGAGGGTGCCTGACGGGGTGATGTCCGCCGAGCCGCTGAGCAACTCCGACGCGGAGAACTGCGCTGCCACGGCAGCGGCCAGGGAATCACGGTCGGGTCGCACGCCACCGAATTGCTCGTCGATCAGCCGGCGGACGCGCGCCGGGCTGACCACGCGGTAACCAGGGACGTACTGCAACTGGAACTCGAACGCCTCCGGCAGCGCCCGGTCTAGATCGAGTTGATCTGCCTCGCCGGTGGTCGCGAACGGGAGGACGGCGATAGTGGGGGCGGGAGGCGGAGCCGCGGGGGGGCGGTCGGGAAGGAGCCGGCCGACCACCACGGCGAGTCCCACCGCCAGCACAGCGACAACCGCCAGAAGTAGGGGCGGCGGCGACCGACGCTCCGCGGTGCGGAGCATCGCGAGCCACGCCTCGGCGGTGGGTGGCCTGCGATCCCGCTCGAGCGCGAGCGGGGCGGCGAGCGCACGTGCCACTCGCGGCTTCACGTCGGGCCGCGTGCTGAGGAGCTGGCGATCTGCGTGTCCAGAGGCTGCAAATGGTTCCTCGCGCTGCCCGGTGAGCGCCTCGCGCGCCACGGTCGCGAGTGCATAGAGGTCGGCCCGGCCATCGATGTCTGAGGTCCCGGCGGCCTGTTCCGGCGCCATATAGGCCGGCGTGCCGATGACCGCTCCGCTTCTTGTGAGGCTGCCCCGATCGGCTGCACTGATGGCACGGGCAATGCCGAAATCCGCCACCTGCGCGTGCCCGTCGGAAAGCAGGATGTTCTCGGGCTTGATGTCGCGGTGCACGATGCCACGCTGGTGCGCGTAGCTCAGCGCACCTGCCACCTCGCGCACGATCTGGAGGACGTCGTCGAGGAGGAGTCGACTATCGCGCTCGAGCCGAGCCCGTAGCGACTCGCCTTCGATGAACGGCATGACGTAGTACAGCAACTCGCCGGCGCGCCCGGAGTCGTGGACCGGGACGATGTTCGGATGCTGAAGCCCCGCCGTGATTTCGATCTCGCGCAGAAACCGTTCCGGTCCGACCAGCACGGCGAGCTCGGGTGACAGGACCTTGACCGCGACCCGGCGGTGGTGGCGAACGTCCCGCGCCAGGTACACGACGGCCATCCCGCCGCGGCCCAGCTCGCGCTCGATCACGTAGCGGTCGGTGAGCGCCGTCCGCAGTTGCTGCAGCGTCTCCGCACCAATCTCCATTGAAGCATGCGGCCTGAACGATCCGGCCCCGGCGCTCCTGGTGGGAGTCCCGCACGTGGGACAGTACACCGCCTTCGGTGGCAGGGGGCTGGAGCAGCTGAGACAGGTGATCACGTCCGACGTCACCGACCCGGTGGAAGAGTACACTGAAAGATGGAAGGGTTCCGTGATCCACTGCAAGCGCCGACGGACGGGTGCGACGTGTCGCACGAGCATTGACCTCGGGTTCGACCTGGGTACGTTCCCACCGTGTGGTCCGACCGTCGCCGGATCGTGCCGTGTGGCTGACGCGGGTGGTTCCCCTCAGGTGATTCGTCTCCGCCTGCTGGGTGGTGTCGACCTCCGTGGGGCCGACGGTACCGAGGCGACCGATGTGCTGCGGCAGCCGAAGCGCCTGGCCCTGTTGACGTACCTCGCCGCCTCGGCGCCCCTCCGCTTTCACCGCCGCGACTCGCTGTTGGCCATGTTTTGGCCCGAGCTGGACGACGTGCACGCGCGCGGCGCCCTGCGGCGGTCGCTCCACTTCCTCCGGCGTCACCTCGGCGAGGCGGCCGTGGTGGGCCGCGGGGACGAGCTGGGCGTGGACAGCGGCGCGCTATGGTGTGATGTCGTCGCCTTCCGCCAGGCCGTCAGTGCGAAAGCGCCCGAAGACGCTTTGACGCTGTACCGCGGTGACCTGCTCGAGGGGTTCTTCGTGGCGTCGGCGCCGGAGTTCGAGCGATGGCTCGGCGAGGAGCGGTCCGTGCTGCGGTCCGCGGCGGCAGCAGCCGCGCGATCGCTGTGTGAGCGGGACCAAGCCGTGGCTCCCGAGGCGGCGGTCGCCTGGGCGCGGCGTGCGGCCCAGCTCGCTCCCGAGGATGAGTCGGCCGCGCGCCTGCTGATCGGCGCACTGGATCGGGCGGGAGACCGGACCGCGGCCCTCCAGGCCTTCGACGATTGGGGGGCGCGGTTGCGTGAGGAGTTCGGACTCGAACCCTCGCCGGAAACAGTGGGGCTGGTCGACGGGATCCGATCGCGACAGCCCGTCCGCCGACCCGCCCCGGCCCCGCGTCGGCCCGAGACGCCACGGCCCAACCTCATCGCCGTGTTTCCGTTCAGCGTCCGTGGACGCGAGGACCTGTCGTACCTGAGCGAGGGGATGGTCGATATCCTGAGCGCCAAGCTCGATGGCGCCGGAGAGATCCGGGCCGTGGACCCGCACGCGCTGCTCCGTCTCGTGGAAGGGCACGGTCAGCGATCCCTCGATCCGAGCGAGGCGCGCGACATCGCGGCGCAGTTCGGCGCCGGGGCGTACCTGCTGGGGAGCATTGTCGCCGCTGAGCGCCGTCTCCACCTGACGGCCACGCTCTACGAGACGGGACGTGACCAGCACGCCCGCGCAGAGGTCGAGGCGGACCAGGAAGCCGGCATCTTCGAAACAGTCGACGAGCTGGTGCGCCAACTCCTGGCCCGCCGCAGCACGTCGCTCGGAGGGCATATCGGCCGCCTCGCGGCGACCACGACGGCTTCGATCGGGGCGCTCAAGGCGTACCTGCGCGGCGAGCGCGCCTATCGAGGCGGGCGATATTTCGAGGCGGTCACGCACTACGAGCGAGCCGTAGACGCGGATCCGAGGTTCGCGCTCGGGCAGTATCGTCTCGCGGCGGCACGGGTGGCGTGCGCCATGGCCGAGGGCGCCCGCGAGGCGTCGGTGCGGGCCTGCGAGGCACGGGAGCGCCTCGCACCCCACGCCCGAATGCTCGTCGAGGCCCAGGCGGCATGGCTGGGCGACGCGCCCGGTGACGCGGAGGCCGTGTATCTCCGGCTCCTCAGCGTGCGCCCGGACGATGTGGAGGGGTGGTTCCGACTCGGGTGTCTCCTGTTCGATCTCAATCCGTATCGAGGCCGCTCCGCACTCGAAGCGAAGCGTCCTTTGGAGCAGGCAGCGGCGCTGGATCCCAGCCATGTCGCGGCGTTGGCCCACCTGGCCCGGATCGCCGCCATCGAGCGGCATCCAGACGGGCTGCGTGCACTCGTGGAGCGCCACCTTGCCCTCAGTCCGACCGGGGACCAGGCGATCCCCATGCGCGGTCTCCTGGCGTTTGCGACCGGCGACACGGACGAGCAGGAACGCGTGGTCCACAGCCTGGGGGTGGCGCCCCCGGTGATCATCGCCACCACGTTCACCGATGTCGCGCTCTACGCGGCAGACCTCTCGACAGTCGAGTCCCTCGCGCGACGCATCGCGCGCCTGGCTCCCGTCGGGTTGGCCGGAGTGGCCGCGCCCCTGATGGTGGCCCACGTGGCCGTGGCTCGGGGGGCGCTCGACGAGGCGTGGTCCGCCCTTCAGCAGGCGGAGCAACTCGAGCCGCTGATCGCGCTCGAGCACCGGGGGCTCCTTCTCTCCCTTCCATTTCTCCAACCGGGGCGCGAGATGCTCGAAAGCACGGTCGCCGACCTCGAGCGGGTCGATCTCTCCGGGACTGCAATGCCGGGAAGTGGGAATCTGGCCCTCGGAGTCCACGATCCGATTCGCCGCCACCTGCACCAGTACCTGCTGGGGCAACTCGTAGCCCGTCTGGGCGACCACGACCGAGCTCGCGGGCACGCCGCTCGGTGCGGAGCGCTTCCGCCGTCTTCCCAAGCCGGGGAGATGCCTCGAAACTTGGCGGCGGGTATACGAGCCCGGGTGGCATTGGAGACGGGTGATTGGGTGGACGTGGTGACGCAGCTCGAGACGGTTCGATCGGCGGGATGGTTCGAGAACGCGCTGGTTTCGCCGATCTATGGCCTTGCCCTCGAGCGGTACCTGCGGGGCACGGCACTCGTCCGGCTCGGGCGGGAGGACGAGGCGCGAGGATGGTTGGAGGGGCTGGCCCAACGATCGCCGTGGGAGATCGTCTATCGCGAGCCAGCCGCGGCCCTCATGGCGGGGAAGCCGGTCTAGTTCCCCCGTCCGGAATCCCGGAGGGTCATGAGTTCCACCGGGTACGGCTGCAGGTAGCGTTGCTGCCGGAGATAGCCCTCATCGAACCGCGCGATCCACGACTGCACCAAGGCCAGGGGACCGCTCAGCGTGGTGCGCCCGGCGCGATACTCCTCCAGCAGATCCAGGAAGTGCCGCTTCTCGCCACTGCCCAACCCTTTGGAGAAGTAGCCCAGGGCGTGCATCAGCACGTTGATGTTTGACGTGGACCGCGCGGGTCGCGCCATTGCGGCAGCGAAATGCTCCTCATAGGACGCGACGGTGTCCGCGAACGGTCTTCGGTCCGCGTTGGCCACGATACGTCCCAACACTCGCATTTGCCCCTGGTGGTACGCCATGAGGGTGAGCTTGTGCTCGGTATGGAAGCGCACCAACTCGGCCATGGCGCCGGACGCTCGCACCGCCCTCAGCGCCGCCAGGGCAAACAGCTTGGTCAGGAAGTGGTGCCGCAGCCGGAAATTGGTGAGCCGTCCCTCGTCTTCGATTGCGGCGTGGGGAAAACGCTCCAGCACGGCGCCCCCGAACAGCCCGGGTCCGCGATCCGACGGTTGGGTACCTCCCTCGCCACTGTAGATCTTGGTGTCCTTGATCCCGCAGGAGGGTGACCGGCTCTTGAGGACGAACCCGTCCACGGCGCCGAGCGATCCCAGATAGCTTTGGCTGAACTCGTTCATCTCTCGCGTCACGTCGCGCCCCGACGTGGGCTGGACGAGCTGCAGCGATCCTTTGAGCGAGACCAGTCGGATGGGGTCGCGCGGAACGCCGAGGCCGATCTCGACCTCCGGACACACGGCTCTGAGCTCGACGAACGGCATCAAGCTGAGCACGAAGGGCGCCCGAATGAGCTGGCCATTGTAGCGGCAGGCCTCGAGCTCGAGACACTTGCTCATGACCACGATCGGACGCGGGTGGGCGACAGCCATTGTGGGCGCTCAGGTTCCGATGGGTGACACCGGTGTCCGGGTTCGGGGGCGCGGATCGTCCCCCTGCGGCGCGGCAGACCGAACCGCTGCCCGGGCAAGACCTCGAAGCATACCGCGGAAGACAAGGGTGTGCAGGGGGTACAGGACATACCAGTAGAGCAGCCCAACCAACCCGACGGGATCAAAGATCGCCGTCTGGTGAATCGTCGACCCGTCCGACGATTCCTCCACCTCGAACTGAAGCCAGGCGCGGCCCGGGAGGCGCATTTCCGCCGCCAGCCGTAACAGACGATCGGGCTCGACGGCCTCGACGCGCCAGAAGTCGATTGTGTCTCCGGGCAAGACCCACTCCGGATCCCGGCGACCGCGGCGCGTGCCCACTCCGCCGACCAGGAGATCGAGGAACCCACGGAGCCGCCACAGCCCGTCACCCCAATACCAGCCGACGGCACCCCCGATGCGGCGAACGGCACGGAACGCGTCACTCGGCGCGACCGGCACAGCCATGCTCCGCGAATCGACAATCCTCGAGCCGAACCTGATCCCTCCCCACTGCGGCACCGCTCCGCCGGACGACAAGGCATCGGACCAGCGGGTGGCGGCGATGGCGTGATCCTCGTTACGCAGGGCACGGGCGATCGCCTCGGACACCCCCTTGGGCTGGACTGCAAAGGCTTTGCGAGCGCTTCGGTCGTGCACCACCGTCGGATTCCTGAGGCTGTCCACCAGCTGGCGGCCCACGCGGGCGTAAATCGGGGTCACGAGCCCGAGCCACAGGCTCGAGAGTTTCGGGGTGAGGAGTGGGACCGGAATCATGAGCCGACGGAGCCCTCGCTGCACCGCGTACTCACGCATGATGTCGCCGTAGCTCACCTGGTCCGCCCCGCCGATCTCGTATACCCTGCTACCTCCACCTTCGAGCGTGAGGGCCGCAACCAGATAGTCGATGACGTCCTCGATTGCGATCGGCTGGGCGACCACGCGTACCCATTGGGGGGTTACCATGATCGGCAGCTTCTCGACGAGGGCGCGAATCATCTCGAACGACAACGAGCCGGACCCGATGACGATCGAGGCCCGGAACTCGATGGTGGGGACCCCCGATTCTCGCAGAATGCGACCCACCTCCTGACGGCTCGCCAGGTGCTTGGACAGGCCCGGTGGCTGTCCCAGGCCGCCCAGGTAGACAATCCGTCTCACGCCCTCGCGACTCGCGGCTGCCGCAAAGGCCCTGGCAGCCTGCCGATCCTGCATGGCGTAGTCGCCACCGGCCCCCATACTGTGAATCAGGTAATACGCCGTGTGGACACCGCGGAGCGCGCGGGGCAGGGACTCCGGATCGCTGACATCGCCCTGAACAACCTCGGTGCTTGGCCCCGCTTTGGAACGGAGGAACTCGGGATTGCGTGACAGGCACCGGACGCGCTCCCCACGCTCTTCCAAGGCCCGCAGCAGCCGTCCGCCGACATAGCCCGAGGCACCGGTCAGAAGAACGAGGTTGCGGACGGGTATCATGTCGTATAATTTATATCATGGACAGGTGGTAAACAAGCCTTGTGGAGAATTGGGCTCGGCATCCGCTGCGCGGGACCCCATCCTCGCGGCATCGTGGCGTCCTTCGCCCGTCAGAAACGACATGAGATCGACACAGGTCTCCACATGACATATTACTTTAGGATCAATCTGTAACTTCATAATACTTAAGTACATAAACTAGGCGGCATGATGTCGCACAGAGTCAGAGTACTTGCCGAGGCGCCACCATCACTTGAGGGTGAGTTCATCCTCTACTGGATGATAGCGGCGCGCAGGACAACGTGGAACTACGCGCTCGATCGAGCAATCCACTGGGCCAGACAGCTCAGCAAGCCGCTGTTGGTCTTCGAGCCGCTGCGCGTGGGCTACGAGTGGGCCAGCGACCGATTCCACTCGTTTGTCGTCCAGGGCATGGCAGACAACGCCAGCCGGTTTGGCAAGGCCGGAATTGCGTATTACCCATACCTAGAGCCGCGACCGGGTGCGGGGAAGGGGCTCCTCTCCAAACTGGCTGCCAGGTCAGCAGTGGTGGTGACCGATGATTTTCCCGCCTTCTTCCTGCCGCGGATGATGGATGCGGCGGCCCAACAGATCCAGGTTCGATTCGAGGCCGTGGATTCGAACGGTCTCCTCCCTGTCAGGGCCACCGAACAAGTGTTCACTACCGCCCACCAATTCCGGCGCCATGTGCACCAGGTTCTGCCCGATCATCATGCAGACGCGCCGAGCCCCAATCCGCTTGCGCGGCTCAAGTTGCCAAGCCTCGACGACCTACCGGCTGCGATCGCCACCAAGTGGAAGCCTGCCGTCCTGGACACGGCAGGGCCGGGCGACCTGGTCGGATCGCTCCCGATCGACCACTCGGTAGGGCCCACACCGGTCAAGGGGGGTGGCACGGCGGCGCGCCGGGTATTGCGCCGGTTCCTGCGGTCCCGACTGGAGCGGTACGGCGAGCTCCGCAACGAGCCGGGCGAAGAGGTGACCAGCGGGTTGTCTCCCTATCTGCATTTCGGCCACATCGCCGCCCACGAGGTGCTCGATGCCGTCGCCAAGGCCGAACGATGGTCGCCGGCGCGCGTGAATCCTGAGGCGCGCGGACGACGGGCGGGCTGGTGGGGCATGAGTGCCAGCGCCGAGTCGTTCCTGGATGAGCTGGTCACGTGGCGTGAGGTGGGCTACAACATGTGCGCGCTCAGCGCGGACTACGATCGCTACGAGTCTCTTCCGGACTGGGTGAGGAAGACGTTGCAGGAGCACGCACGAGACCCGCGGCCGTACGTGTACGAGCTCGAGGCGTTCGAAGGCGCCGAAACGCATGATCCGCTGTGGAACGCGGCGCAGCGCCAACTCGTGCGCGAGGGCCGCATCCACAACTACCTCAGAATGCTCTGGGGAAAGAAGATCCTCGAGTGGTCGCCGACTCCCCAGGACGCGCTCGAGACCATGGTTCACCTGAACAACAAGTTTGCGCTCGATGGTAGGGACCCCAATTCCTACAGTGGCATCTTCTGGGTCCTTGGCCGCTACGATCGGGCATGGGGGCCCGAGCGCCCAGTCTTCGGGAAGGTGCGCTACATGACCTCCGAGAATACGGCGAGGAAGTACGATGTGAAGGGGTATCTCGCGAAGTACGGCCCGGAGTGAGCGGGAGCGAGGCGCGGCTGCATGCGCCTCGCCCCGCCGCCCTGGGAGCTACCGTCTATATCGCTCCAACCACTCGAGATCGTCGTCGTCGACGCGCACCGCATAGAGGACACCGGTGCCGAAGCCGATGAGTCGCCGGCTCGCAGGCAGCACCACCTGCCGGATGAGTTGGCCACCCGAGTCGAACACGTCGTAGGTCGGCCGCGTCTCCTTGGCGGGCTGCGCCCGCTCCACCCACAGTTCACCTTCCGGGGTGACGCGGCTGGCGCCGCTCAGAAACGGCGGCATCTCCTTGGGCCACGTCTGCCGCTCGATGTCCGGTCGCGGTGGTCGACGTACGCGGCGCCTTCCGTTCTCGACCTCGATCATCAGGCCGCGGCTCGTCATCGCGTCGGCCCATGCGTCCTTCTCGTCCCTCGTGACCGGCACCGGTCGGTACGAGACGACCGGCCCCGCCACCGGTGTGCCGCCTTTCGACAGCCACTCCACTCGATACGGCGAGTACCGCGCGATCCCGACGCGGCCGTCGGGTGTCACCGCCCATTCGTCCCGACCGGCGTATGGGGTGCCGCCCCCGATCGAGATCCGCACCTCGCCTGGGCCGGTGGCTCCGGGCATCGGAGGGAAATTCACGGTGCCCAGCGTGTCGACGGCACCGGAAGCGGGATCCCAGCGCAGGAGCGGTGCGACACCGGTTGCGGCGGTCTCCTCCAGACCCGGCATCATCATGCCCGCCAGATCGAAGTAGATCCAACCGTTTCGGTCGATGCCCCGGGGAAGGATCGGGAACCCGTCGGGATGCCGCAGGGGGATCGTCGCCGTACTGAGCTTGCCGTCCGGCTGGATCAGCGTGAAGCGCCGGTTCAGCATGTCCATCATCAGCGTCGAGTCGCCCGGGAGCGCGAACAAGGCACCGGGCATCTCGTACTCACCCGGGCCTTGGCCCCGACGCCCCAGGTCGGTCTGCGTCCCGCGTGCGATGTCCACCAGTGCAAGACGCTGTTCGATGCGGTCGGCGACCAGCACGCGACCGTCGCGTAGCTCCCGCAGTCCGGCCACGGAACTGAACGGCTCGGCGAGCACGGCGTCCGGCTGCGTCAGGGTCACGCGCTGCGGTGTGCCTTGCGAGTGGACGGGCGTGGCCCAGACAGCGCCGGTGGCGAGCGCGGCCAGGAGACGGATGGGGCCAGCCATGGATGACGCGGCGATTCGGGTCACTGGTATTCCTCGTACGTACGGGGATCGCGATTGCGAGGCTGGGCTGTTGAGCCGCTGTTGAAGCCCGCCCGCATAGATGCTCGTCGCGATGCGGTCGTCGCACAAGGAAGCCGGGTCGGACGAGGAGTGCAACCGTTTGCCAGGCCTGTGCGTCCGTGACTGGCGACGGCCTCTGTCGCCACCTATATATCGTGTATTGTCATTAGGCTCGAGCCCGCCCTAGGTAGGCGCGGGCCAAACCGCACCTGGAATGTGGGGCGTGTGGACCATGGCGCTCGCCGGCAGAACACTTGGCATCCTTGGAGCCGTCGTGGTCGTCGCGCTGATGGCCGGCGGCATCTATCTCAGGCTCAGTGGCGATGACAACTCGAGCGGCACCTCTGCGACCGCTGCGATTCCCGAGGGGGGAGTTGGACAGGTCTCCTCGGCCGACAACTTTTCGACGGACGTCCCGATACCGGTGGAAGGCGCCGAGGTCCGTCGTGACACGCTGGTCGTGTCCGTGTCGGCCGCGGCGGAAGCGGCCGCGTCGCGCCAAGCAACGCTGCTGGCGCAGGTCGAAGGGCGGGTGACGCGCGTTCGGGTTCGTGAGAACGCTTCCGTCGCCGCCGGTCAGGTCGTTGTCGAGATCGACACTACGGAGTATGCGCTCGCGGTCGCCCGCGCCCGCGCGCAGCTCGACATGGCGGCGGCGACGTACCGCGAGCTGACGCTGTTCGACGATCAGATCCAGGACCCGGACATCCGGGCGGAGCGTGCGCGGGTGGCGCGAGCAAAGAGCGGTCTCGAAGATGCTGAGATCGCGCTGCGGGAGGCCGAGCTGCGTCTGGCGCGAACGCAGATTCGGGCGCCGTTCGTCGGACGCGTCGCCTCGTTGCGCGTGGTGGAGAGCCAGCCGGTCCGGGTGGGCGATGAGATTCTCACCGTCGTGGACTTGAACCGCGTGAAGGTCGAGGTCCAGGTCCTCGAGGGAGAGGTCGGTCTCCTGGCCGAAGGTCGCAGAGCGCGGGTGACGTTTGCGGCGTTCCCCGGCGAGGAATTCGTCGGCCGGGTGCAGACGATCAACCCGTTGGTGGAGCGCCAGACTCGCACGGCGCGGGTGACGCTGACGATCCCGAACCCCGATGGGCGGATCCTGCCCGGAATGTACGCGAGGGTGGCGCTCGAGGCCCGGAAGTTCGCCGATCGGATCCTGGTGCCGCGGACGGCGGTCCTGGAGCGGGACCGGCGCAGCATGCTCTTCGTGTTCCAGGGGGAAGGGAACGTGGGCCTCGCCAAGTGGCGCTACGTGACGACGGGCATGGCCAACGATTCGGTCGTGGAGATCGTGCCCAATCCCGATACCGAAATGGTGGAGCCCGGCGAATGGGTGCTCACCGACGGCCACTTCACACTGATTCACGACGCGCGGGTGCGCCTGGTCCAGAGCGTCCAGGCCGAGGGTGGGAGGCCATGAGGCGCGCACTCCTCATGCTCTGTGCGGTGGGGTTCCTGGGTGGCGCGACGCCGACCGCCTCGCAGGAACCGCAGTCGCTGTTGACGCTCGAAGAGGCCCTGCAGTTGGCGCGGCGCAACAACCCGGCGTACTTGCGGGCCAGTGCCCTTGCCGATGCTACCGGTGCCGATGTCCGGGCCGGACTGGGGGCGTTCCTCCCCTCGCTCACCGGATCACTGTCCTGGTCGGGGAACTCCCGCACCATCGTGACCGGCGAGGACGATTTCGGTCGTCCGGTGGCGCTCGACGATCCCCTCACGTTCCGGAGCAGCACGGCCACGCAGGGCGTCTCGAGCGGGCTCACGCTGTTCGACGGCCTGGCCAACCTTTACAACTACCGGGCGGCCAAAGCGGGGGCGGCGTCCGCCTACGCCAACGTCGATCTGGCCGAAGCCACGCTGGGCGCGGAGGTCGAGCGCCGCTTCTACACGGCGCTCCAGGCGCAGCGGTTGATCGACGTGGAGGAGCAATTGCTGGAGGTGTCCCGTCGGCAGCTCGATGCGACCCAGCGTCTGTTCCGCGTCGCGGCCCGAACCGAGGTGGACGTCCTCGGCGCTCAGGTTCAGGTGGCGCAGCAGGAACAAGCGTTGGAGCAGGCGCGCGGCGATGCGCGAAAGGCTGCCCTGCGGCTCGCGGAGCTCATCGGGCTGGACGAGACCGTGTCGTTCCGCGTCTCGGGAGAGCTTCCCTCTGCGGTCGACCGCTCGCAGCTCGATGCGGACGACCTGGTTGCGCGGGCACTCACGTCGAATCCCCGCGTTCGCGGCGCGGAAGCCGAGGCAGCCCAGGCCGACTTCACGGCCAGTGCCGCCGCGGGTCGCCGCTGGCCCTCGGTGACCGCCCGCGCCAGCTTCGGGCGCGCGGTGAGCCTCTCCAGCTACGACGCGCTGTTCGAATTCGACCCGCGGGACCGGAGCTTCGGGTTCGGGATCGACGTCCAGGTTCCCCTCTTCAACCGGTTTCAGACGTCGCTCGCGATTGCGCAGGCCACGGCGAATGCGCGGGTTGCCGAGGAAAACCTCCGGGAGCAGCGGCTCACCCTCGAGCGCGAAGTGCGCAGTGCCTACATCGATTTGGCCACGGCGGAACGCCGCCTCGAGCTGGCGGAGCGGGCCGTGGACCTGAGCCGCCGCCGGCTCACCATGGCCCAGGAGCAGTACCAGCTCGGCATCATCGGGTTCACCGACTTCCAGCAGATCGTCACGCAGACGTCACAAGACGCCAGGCAACTGCTCTCGGCCGAAGGCGAGTACGCCCGTGCCCTGGTGACCCTCGCCGAGTTGGTGGGAGAGGGCGTGCGATGACGGACGGATCCGTGGCGGCGTCGCGAGTGTTCCGGCTGCCGGCCCGTCGCGCGTCGACCGACTGAGCGCCCGCCGCTGAATGTCGATCCCGTCTCGCTCCGTGAGCCGTCCGGTCGCGGTCGCGATGTTGTTCCTGGCGATCGTGTTTCTCGGGCTGATCTCGTTCTTCCGCATTCCCATCGATCTCCTTCCGGACGTCGCCTATCCACGGCTCGTGGTCTACACGTCGTATCCGGACGTCGGGCCGGCCGAGGTCGAGCGATTCGTGAGCGAGCCGATCGAGCGCGGCGTGAGTCGCGTCCCCGGCGTGGAGCGGGTGGAGAGTGTGTCGCGCGAAGCGGTTTCGCTCGTCACCCTGCGGTTTTCGTGGGGCACCGACATGGATTTCGCGGCGCTCAACGTGCGGGAGCAGCTGGACAACCTGCGCGACGAGCTGCCGGAGTTGGCCGGGCGTCCCATCGTGTTGCGCACCGACCCCAACTCCGAACCCGTCATGGCCATCTCGGTGTCCGGGTCGGTGGATCTCGGGGCGCTCAAGGATCTGGCCGAGTCGGTGTTCAAGCGTCGGCTGGAGCAGATCGATGGCGTGGCCGAAGCCGCATTGGCCGGTGGGCTGGAGCGCGAGATCCACGTCGAAGTCGATCCCAGACTCCTCGAGACCTACGACTTCACGGTGCAGGACGTCTTGAGCGCCCTGGCCGCGGCCAATCAGAGCGCCCCGGGCGGCACGATCCTGCGCGGACGGTATCGCTACGCCCTCCGTACCCTGGGCGAGTTCCAGACGGTGGAAGAGATTGCCGCCGTTCCGGTCGGCGGCCGGGGAACCGATACCACGGCCGCGGGAGTCGTGACCATCGGCGACGTGGCGCGGGTCGAGGACGGGTTCAGGGACCGCGAATCCTTGGCGCGCTACAACGGCACCGAGTCGGTGGGACTGTTGCTGTTCAAGGAATCCGGGGCGAACACGGTCCGGGTAGCCGAAGAGGTGGCGCGCATTCTGGACCAGCTTCGCGCGCAGTACCCCGATCTTCGCATCGACGTCGCGATGAGCCAGGCCGGGTTCATCACCGAAGCCATCGCGAACGTGGTACAGGCGCTGGTCTACGGCGGCGTGCTGGCGTTTCTGGTGCTGTTTCTATTCCTGCGCGATCCGCGCTACCCGATCGCCGTGAGCCTGGCCATCCCGATTTCGGTGGTGGCAACCTTCTCGCTGCTCGACCTCGCCGGCGTGTCGCTCAACATCATGAGCTTGGGCGGACTGGCGCTCGGGGTGGGGATGCTGGTGGACAACTCCATCGTCGTGCTGGAGAACATCTTTCGGCACCGAGAGGAAGGGCGAGGCGGCAACGAGTCGGCGGTGCGGGGCGCCGAGGAGGTTCAAGGAGCGATAACGGCCTCGACGCTCACCACGATATCCGTCTTCGGCCCCATCATCTATGTGGAGGGCGTGGCCGGAGAGCTGTTCGGCGATCTGTCGTTTGCCGTGGCGTTTGCCCTCCTCGCGAGCCTCCTGGTTGCGTTGACGCTCCTCCCCACGATGGCGGCACGGTGGGCGGCCGCCGCCGATCTGCGAGCCGCGACGTGGCTGAGGCGGACGGCCGTCGGTGGGGCCCGTCTGGTGGGGCGCGGGTTCGGGAGGGTGTTCGGTCCGTTCCTCGACTGGTTCGATGGCCGGTTTGCCGTCTTTGCCCGGTGGTATCACACCCTGCTCGAACGGGCGCTCGCGCATCGCGGACGTGTCGTGGGGGTCGCTGCCGGGTTCCTGGTCGCCGCCATTGCGCTCGGGACGCTGTTGGAGCGGGACGTGCTCCCGGACGTCGATCAGGGGGCGTTTACAGTGCGTCTCGATCTGCCGCGCGGCACGCCGCTCGAAGAAACGACGGAGGCTGCCGGTCGTGTGGAATCCGTTTTCCTCGGCGATCCCGAGGTGGACGCGGTCTTCACGCGGGTGGGGCGACAGGAGGCCATCGCCGGGGTGGAGGACGACGAGAGCGGTCTCCACACGGCGGTCTTGGAGGTGCGGCTGCACGAAGGCGCCAAGACGACGAGCGTGTTGCGGCGCGCGCGACCACGGCTCGTCGCCTCGGGTGGGGCGGAGATTACGGTCGAGACCGGTGGGGCCACGGCGCTTGGCAAGCTCCTGGGAGGAAGCGAAGCCGATGTGGCCATCCGTGTGCGCGGCGATGCACTGGATGCCGCCTACCAGCACGCCCGCGAGATTGCCCGCCGACTCGAAGCGGTCGCATCGGTGACCAACGTGCGTCTCGGGACCGGTGAGGGACAGCCGGAAATCCGGGTCGAGATTGATCGGGAGCGAGCGGCCGCGTACGGCATCGAGCCACGGCTCATTGCGACCACCGTCGAGCAGTACATGCGTGGGGAGATCGCCACCGATTTCCTCGATTTCGACGAGAAGATCCCGGTGTTGGTGCGGCTCCCCGAATCGGAGCGACGATCGCTCGAGACGCTGCGCCTCTTGCGCGTCAACGGCATCCCGCTACGCGAGCTGGTCAACACGCACGAGGAGATCGGCCCGTCGGAGATTCGACGCCTGGAGCAGGCGCGGGTGGTGACGGTGTTCGCTGACGTTGCCCAGGGTGGCCTCGACGGCGCCGTGCGCGACGTGCGGTCGGCGACGGCCGATCTGGCCGTGCCTCGCGGCCTCAGGGTCGAGATCGGAGGCGCCAACGAGGAGCGAGACCGGAGTTTCCGTGACCTCGCGTTCGCCTTCGGACTCGCACTGCTGCTCGTCTACATGATTCTCGCGGCGCAGTTCGAGTCGTTCGTGCACCCGTTCACGATTCTGCTCTCCGTGCCGCTGGCCACGATTGGCGCGTCGGTCGCGCTGGTGATCACCGGGGAAGGGCTCAACACCATGAGCCTCATCGGCCTCGTGATTCTGGTCGGCATCGTGGTGAACGACGCGATCGTCAAGGTGGATTTCATCAATCAGATGCGGAAGCAGGGCCTCGAGCTGCGCCAGGCGATTCTCGAGGCGGGTCGCGTTCGGCTGCGGCCGATCGTGATGACGACGGTGACGACGGTGCTGGGCCTGACGCCAATGGCGTTGGGCATCGGACGCGGTGCCGACCTGCGGGCCCCGCTGGCGATCGCCGTCATCGGGGGGCTCATCAGCGCCACGGCGCTGACCCTGATCGTGGTACCGGTCGCCTATGATCTCCTGGAGGAGGGACGGGGACGGCTGCGCGGCGTGCTGGGCTTCAGGCCGCTCCCCCTGGTGAAGGCGGTCGAGTGATGCGGAGCGGAATGGTCACTGCGACGCTCGCGGCCTGCATCTGCGCCGGCTGCACCTCGGACGATGGAGCGGCCACGCGGGTCGTCACGCGAGACAGTTCCGGGATCGAGATTGTCGAGAACGCTGCCGCTTCCTGGACCGACGACAGCGCCTGGCAGATCGGCGCCGAGCCCGTCGTGGACATCGGAGTGTTGGACGGCGAGCCCGAGTACCAGCTGTTTCAAGTGCGCGATGCTCGCCGGCTCGGGGATGGACGGATCGTGATCGCCAACGGCGGCACCGGGGAGCTCCGATTCTACGATCCAGACGGACGCTACCTCAGTAGTGCGGGAAGGAAGGGTGGCGGTCCGGGCGAGTTCGAGCAGCTGGGGTGGGTCCGTCTGTACCGCGGCGACTCGCTGCTGGCGTATGACTTCAATCAGGCGAGGATGTCCATCTTCGACGACCAGGGACGGTTTGGGCGTTCCTACCGACTGCAAGTGCCCGGCGAGACTGGATTCGTGATGGGGATCGACGTGTTCGCCGACGGCCGCGTCCTGGCGCGCGCACCCCGGATGTTTGCCGGAGAGATGACCGACGGGTACATGCGGCGTGACGAGGTCTACCACGTCTACGCCGCCGACGGTGCGTTCATCGACAGCATCGGGTCGTTCCCGGGCCCGGAGCAGTTCCTGCGCACGGGGGGCGAGGGCCAACGGCGGTTCATCTCGATCATGACGCTGCCGTTCGGCCGTACGCCGATCGCCGTCACGCATGCAGACCGGTTCTATTTCGGGAGCGGTGATGCCTACGAGGTTGCGGTGTACGGCATGGACGGACACCTCATGCGGTCGATCCGCAAGGACTGGACAGCTCCACGGGTGACCGAATCCGCGCTCGAGCGATTCATCGCGCAGCGCGCGGCGGATGCGCCCAATGAGGACGCGCGGCGGGGGATCGAGGAATCGTATGCCGAACTTCCGACCCCCGAGATAATGCCCGCCTACCGGGATCTCGAGCTCGACGCGACCGGCAATCTGTGGGTCCGGGACTTCGAGCCGGACGACGAGGCGGAGCAACCGTGGACCGTGTTCGACCCGCGCAGGCGTCTGTTGGGCACGCTCCTGCTTCCGGTCGGCTTCGGCGTGACGCAGATCGGTGACGATTTCGTTCTCGGGGCGTGGCGGGACGAGTTCGACGTAGAGCACGTGCGGATGTACCGCCTCGAGCGCGGAGCACCCTGAGCCATGCGTGCTGCTGTGGCGGGTGACGCGAGGGTGAGCGGCGCGACGGGCGGTGTCGACCGACCGCCAGACTGGCCCCCGGCCATCCGGTCCGTTCCTTGATTCGGCTGGCCATCCGCCGTCCGGTCGCCGTCTCGATGGCGTATGTGGCCGTTGCGCTGCTGGGCATCGCCGCGTGGCGCAACATCCCCATCGAGCTGCTCCCCGACACCGAGCTGCCCAGGCTGTACGTGACCGCCGAATGGCGCGGCGCCTCGCCCGAAGCCATGGAGGCGTTCGTCACGGCCCCTCTGGAAGCGGCGGTGCAGCAGGTGCGTGGCGTCGAGAAGGTCAAGTCCACCTCGAGCGAGCAGTGGGGCACGGCCCAGGCCCGCATCGAGATCGAGTTCGCGCGCGGCACGGACATGGACTTCGCCCGACTTGACTTGTCGGAGCGCCTGGCCGCGACGGATGATGTGTTGCCGGCCGATGTGCGCCAGCCGCGCATCGAGCCCTATGTGCCGGAGGAGTTCCGCCAGCAACAGCGCGCGTTCTTGAGCTACACGCTCACCGGTCCCTACACGCTCGAGGCGCTCCGGGCGCACGTCGACGACCACATCGTGCCCGAGCTGCAGCTGGTGGACGGCATCGCTGGTGTCGAAGTGCGCGGTGGCCGCGAGCGCCTGCTGGAGGTCGCGCTCGAGGAGCGAAAGGTCAACGCGCTCGGTCTGGATCCGGGTTGGGTGTGGCAGAAGATCATGGAGCTCGAGTCGGTGAGCGAGGCCGGTGTGGTGCGCACGGGAGGTATGCTGCGCACGCTGGCGATTCGACACCGCACCGGCTCGGCGGCCGAGATCCGCGCGGCGCCACTCCTCACCGATCGTGGTCGGATCGTCCGGGTGCGGGACGTCGCGACCGTGCACGACACGTACGAGGAACACCAGAACTACTACCGTATCGACGGCCAACCCGCGGTCTCCTTCGAGTTGCACAAGGAGGTCGGCGTCAACACGGTCCAAGTGGCCGATCGGGCCAAGGCGCGGCTCGAGCGGCTCGAGGCGGTGCACCCCGCCGGTGTCCGCCTCATTCTGGACGAGGATGAGAGCGAGGCCATCCGGACCCAGCTGACCGACCTCCGCTACCGCGCCCTCATCGCCGCGGCGGTGATCTTCGGAGTGCTCCTGCTGTTCCTGCGCTCGTTCCGGTCGGCGGGGATCGTGTTTGCGACCATCGCCTTCTCGATTCTCATCGCGCTCAACCTCATCTACTTCAGCGGCTTCACCCTCAACGTTTTGACGCTGATGGGCCTGGCGATGGGCTTCGGCTTGATCGTCGACAACGCCATCGTGGTCCTGGAGAACATCTATCGGCGGGTACGTGAGCGGCGTGATCATATCGAAGGGGGAGCACGCGACGGCCCGGACGCGGCGGACGCGGCTGAAACCGGCGCTCGGCAGGTGGTGTTGCCGATCCTCGCCGCGACCCTCACGACCGTCATCGTGTTCATCCCCTTCGTGTACCTCCAGGGTGAGCTACGCGTCTACTACGTGCCTCTCGCCATCGTCGTCGGGATGAGCCTCGTCGCGAGCCTGTTCGTTGCATTCAGTTTCATTCCGGCGCTCGCCGCGAAGATCCTCCTGCCGAAGCGGGACTCGAGCGCTTCCCGCTCCCCGCTTCCCACTTCCCGCGATCCCGTCAAAGGTTCGGGCCGCCGTCCGGCCTACGTCCGCTTCTACTCCGGCCTGCTCGGCGTCACGCTGCGGTTCCCCGTTTTCACCGTGCTCGTGGCGGGCCTGATCCTCGCGGGATCGTGGCACCTCTTCGACACGTACGTCACGCGGGGGGTGTTGTGGCGTTCATGGTTTGCGCGCCAGACCTATATCGAAGTCATCATTCGGCTGCCACGGGGTGCCGAGCTCGATCGGACGGATGAGTTGGCGAAGTACTTCGAGGTCAAGCTGCGGAACACCCCGGAAGCCGAGCGATTTGTCACCCGCGTCTGGCCACAGTTCGCTCGTATCACGGTGACGTTTCCCGACTCGCTCGAGAACACCTGGATCCCCGTCGCCATCAAGGAGCAGATGGTGGCGCATTCCCACTTGTTCGGAGGAGCGGAGGTCCAGGTGTACGGCTACGGACCCTCGTTCTACGGTGGCGGTGGCGGCGCGCCCAACTACTCGATCAAGATCCTCGGATACAACTACGAGACCGTTCGGAGCATCGGGGAAGACCTCGGGCGTCGGCTCACGCGCTTCTCACGGATCCGGGAGGTGGATGTCAATTCCGCGGGTGGGTGGTTCACCCGTGACAAGGCAAGCGAGTACGTGGTGCGGCTCGATCGCGAGCGGCTCGGGCTCCATGGCCTGACCGCCCAGGACATCGTGTATCAGGTCGCGGCCGCCGTCTGGGGGCAGGTCCGTCGAGGCAACATCCGGATCGGTGGCGAGGAAGTCCGCTTCGACGTGAAGATGGAGGGCAACGAGGACGTCGATGTCCTGGCGCTGCAGGAGTTGCTGCTGCAGACGCCGTCGGGGCAGGGCGTACGCTTGGCGGATGTGGCCGCCGTCGAGGAGCGGGAGGTGCTGACACGCATCGAGCGGGAGAACCAGCAGTACCGGCGCTACGTGAGCTACGAGTTCCGGGGACCGACCAAACTGGGTGACCGCACTCGTGATGCGGTGATCGCGGCCACCCGGCTGCCCGAGGGGTACGAGATCGAGGGCGAGCAGGAGTGGGATTGGTCGTCCGACGAACGGGAGCAGATCTGGGTGGTTTTGGGCATCGCGCTCGCGCTCGTCTTCATGGTGACGGCGGCGCTGTTCGAGTCCCTCTGGCGCCAACCGCTCTGCGTGCTGTTGGCCGTTCCGATGGCACTGGTCGGGGTGTTCCTGGCGTTCTTCTACTCCAAGGCGAGCTTTTCGCGCGAGGCCTACGTCGGCGTGATCATGATGGGCGGCATCGTGGTCAACAACGCGATCCTCCTGGTCGATCACATCAATCATCTGCGTCGGGTCCAGCACCGCCCGTTCCGCGAGGCAATCGTCCAGGGCACGCTCGAGCGCGTGCGACCCATTCTCATGACCAGCGCGACCACGATCCTCGGTCTGCTACCGCTCGTGCTGGGGAGCGAGTACGCGGACGAGAACATTTGGAACGCCTTGGCGTACGCGCTGATCGGAGGTCTCGCGAGTTCGACGTTCTTCGTGCTGACCGTGACGCCGGCGCTCTATCTCCTCCTCGAGCGGGGGCCGGAGAAGCGACGCGTGCTTGCGTTGGAGCCTGTGGCCGCCACCGGCTGACGAAGGAAAGGGCGGGGGAGGCGGTCGGGTCACGTGACCGTCCACGTTCTGCCGCGACGCAAGAGCTTCTCCATGTCGGCCTGACGGACCGGTACCGCACCCGCCTCCGCCGCCTGGGTTCCAACGGCCACCTCGTAGCTCGTCTCGGGATTCCGGTACAGGATACCCATGGCGACCGGGAATTCCGGTGGCCGGAGATTTGCGAGGGCGGTCGCGAGCGTGTGGTTGCGCTCGTCGTGAACGAGGATCTCGTCAATCGACGCTCCACCCTCGCCGACGGGCACGACCTCGATCTCGAGCGTACCCGGGCGAACCCGCAGGCCACGCCGGTGGGTTTTGCCGAACACCATGGGCTTGCCGTGCTGGAGATGGATCTGCATGTCCGAGGCCACGGTCTTCTCGGTGAATGCCGCATGCGCGCCGTCGTTGAAGACGAGGCAGTTCTGGAAGATCTCCACGAACGATGCGCCGCGGTGCGCATGCGCCTGCACCAGGACATCGACCAGATGCTGCATCGCCGTATCGACGGATCGGGCGACGAACCGGGCTCCGGCGCCCAGCGCGAACGCGGCGGGAACGACCGGCGACTCCACCGATCCCTGGGGCGTCGACGGAGTGCGCGTGCCGCGCTTCGACGTGGGAGAGTACTGCCCCTTCGTGAGGCCGTAGATCTCGTTGTTGAAGAGCAGGATCTGCAGATCCACGTTGCGGCGCAGGACATGCAACATGTGATTGCCGCCGATGCTCAGCCCGTCGCCATCCCCCGTGATGACCCATACGTCCAGGTTGGGGTTGGCGAGCTTCACGCCGGAGGCGATGGCCGGTGCGCGACCGTGAACCGTGTGAAATCCGTAGGTGGAGACGTAGTAGGGAAACCGCGCGGCACAGCCGATCCCCGAGATGAAGACCGTGTCGTCGGGGTTCTTGCCGACGTCGGCGAGCGCACGTTGCACCGCCTTGAGGATCGCGTAGTCCCCGCATCCCGGGCACCACCGCACGTCCTGGTCCGACGCGAAATCCTTTGCCGAAAGCTGCACCAGCGGGGTCGAATCGATCATCGTGCCCCCCCGAGACGGAGGCGAACCGCCTCCTCGATTTCCGCCACCTTGAACGGCTTCCCGGTGACCTTGCTCAGGCTCTCTGCGGGAACGAGATAGGTGCTCCGCAGGATCGTGACCAGTTGGCCCGTGTTCATCTCCGGTACGAGAATCGCTTTGAATCCACCCAGGATGTTTCCGAGGTTGCGGGGCAGGGGATTGAGGTGGCGCACGTGCACGTGCGACACCGCGAGGCCGTCCTCCCGGAGTCGCCTCACCGCCTGGAAGATCGGCCCGTACGTCGATCCCCAGCCGACAACGAGCAGGTCACCGTGGTCGGGCCCCACCTGCATGTCCTGAGGCGGAATGTCGTCCGCGATCCCGGCGACCTTCGCGGCGCGCGCCTCCGTCATGCGCTGGTGATTCGTCGGATCGTACGAGATGTGCCCCGTGTCGAAGTCACGCTCCAATCCGCCAATCCGGTGCGCGAGCCCGGGCGTTCCCGGAATCGCCCACGGTCGGGCGCGAGTCTTCGGATCCCGCACGAAGGGGTGGAAGCCCTCCGGATCGGTGCGGAACGTCACGGGGAAGCTGGGCAGGGTTGCCGGGTCCGGGAGCCGCCACGGTTCCGCGGCGTTCGCGAGGTAGCCGTCGATGAGGAACATGACCGGAGTCATGAACTTCGTGGCCAGCCGCACGGCTTCGATCGCGACCTCGAAGCAATCCACCGGCGTGGCAGCCGCCACCACGGGAAGCGGGGCATCACCGTTGCGGCCGTACACGGCTTGAAAGAGATCGGCCTGTTCGGCTTTGGTCGGCATGCCGGTGGACGGGCCGGCTCGCTGGCTGTTCACGACCACCAGCGGAAGCTCGGTCGCCACGGCGAGGCCCAACGCTTCGGTCTTCAGCGCGATCCCCGGCCCGGAGCTCGAGGTGAGGCCGAGCGCGCCGGCATAGGACGCACCAATGGCGGCGCAGATGGCGGCGATCTCGTCTTCGGCTTGGAACGTGAGCACGCCGTATTCCTTCATCCCGGCCATCACGTGCAGCAGGGGGGTGGCGGGAGTGATGGGGTACGTGCCGAGCACCAGTTTGTCGATGGCGGCCGCGCGGGCGCCAGCGACGAGGCCCCAGGCCGCGGCCTCCGTTCCCGTCACCGTGCGGTACACCCCGGGGGCCACATCTGACTTGGCGACGGTGTAGCCCACCACGTCGCTTGGCATCTCCACGGTCTCGCCGAACGCGTAACCGGCATTGAGCGCGGCGACATTGGCCCGAGCAATCGTCGGATCCTTGGCGAACTTGCGACCGATCCAGTCGGCCGTCGATTGCCGATCCTGTCCGAACATCCACAGCATCAAACCGAGCGTCCACATGTTGCGGCTGCGGAGCGCCTCTTTTTGGCTCAGCCCGAATTCCTCTACGGCGTCCAGCGTACGCTGCGAGATGTCGATCCGCAGCACCTGGTACGGGGCGAGTGTGTCGTCATCGAGTGGGCTCGCGGTGAACCCGGCCTTGGCGAGATTCCGCTTGGTGAAGCTGGCCGAGTCGACCACCACCAGACCGCCGATGCGCAGGTCCCGATGGTTGACCCCGAGGGCCGCCGGATTGAGGGCCACGAGCACGTCGGGCTCGTCACCGGCGGTGGTGATGTCTCCACCGAAGTGGATCTGGAACGCGGAAACCCCGTACGTCGTCCCGGCCGGGGCTCTGATCTCGGCCGGGTAGTCGGGAAACGTGGCGATGTCGCTACCCGCGAGCGCCGCCTCCAGGGAGAACTGCGAGCCGGTGAGTTGCATGCCATCGCCGGAGTCCCCGGCGAAGCGGACCACGACGGAGTCTCGGACTTCGCGAGCGAGCACGCCGCCGGAGTCCGGTGAGCTTGAGCGGTGTGATGCGGTCATGGTCCTGTGCGGGTTCCGGCCCGGTCCGGAGGTGGGTGAGCGGAATTGCGACCAATCTAATAGTATTGATCCGGACCGCCCCGGCGCCATAGGTGCGTGGCCTGTGCGGTCTTATCGGCCTGTTCGCGGCGGGATATCTTTCTCGCCCTGATTCACTCTCGAACCGACGGAGTGTCCGAATATGCCGAGCAAGACCACGCTGAAGGGAATCAACGACCAGATCGCTATGGAATTCTCCGCGGCGTACGTCTATCTCTCTATGTCGGGGTACCTGGAGACTCAGAATCTCCCGGGGTTCGCGGCGTGGATGCGGCACCAGTACGAGGAGGAGTTGTCCCACGCGCTGCGCCTGTTCGACTTCCTCGGCGAGGTGGGGGAACCCGTGCAGCTGCAAGCGATCGTGAAGCCTCCGGCCACGTACAAGGGCGCGCTGGACGTCATGAAGAAGGCGCTGGCGCACGAGCGGAAGGTGACGGCCGCGATCCACAAGCTGTACGAATCGGCCACGGAGGAGAAGCACTACCCGGCCCAGCTCATGCTGCAGTGGTTCGTCGATGAGCAGGTCGAGGAGGAGAAGACCGTCAGCGAGATCATTGCCAAGCTCGAGATGATCGGCGATCACGGTCCGGCGCTGCTCATGCTGGACCGAGAGTTGGGATCGCGGAGTAGCGCGGACCCCCACGAGCACTGAGACGGTTCAGCGGTATGCGGCACGGCCCGGATTCAGGCTGACCTTGGTTCGGGCCGCGAGTCTGATCGGGATGCTCGGCTTGCCTAACGAATGAGGTGCATCGGGCGTCTACTACATCAGAGGCGGTCGCGAAGGAGGCCGCCCAGGGATGGATGCCGTAACCGGGAGATCGAGCCATGAAGCGATACGCGATACTCGGCGCCGCACTCATCGCCCTCGGCGGGGCGGGATCGTTGGCGGCGCAGGAGACTCCGGAGCCGCAACCGGAGCGACCGCAGGCGCGCCAGCGCCTCCATGCGCCCGGCACGGGCCTCATGCCCGGCGTGACCCCCCTCTGGCAGCAACGCGGCCGCATCGGTCGGGGGGGCTTTGCCGACCGGGCCTTCGCGCCGGGTGCCCTGATCCAGCGACGCGCGTTCCTGGGACTATCGGACCAACAGGTGGCGGACCTCGAGAGGCTCCAGGCGCAGGTGCAGACGGCGAGAGACAAGGCGCTGGCCGATGCCGAAACCCATCGAGACGCGCTCGCGCAGGCCTGGAGCGCTGACAAACCCGACGCACGGGCCGTGCGCGAGCATGCGACGGCGCTGATGCGGGTGCAGCAGGACGCGCAACTGGAGGCACTGGGAGCCGCAGCCCAAGCCAAAGCGATGCTCACGTCCGAGCAGCTCGGCAAGGTGCGTGGTCTTCAGGAGGGTCATCGCGCCCGGGCGGGCGTTCGGGGCCGGGGTGCTATCGGAAGGGGCATGCGGGTCATGCCACGCAGTCCGCGATCCGCGCGCCCCGGAGTGCGGCAACGACTCCGTCGTCCTGAGCTGCTGTAGCACGCCATCCCCCATCTTTCTCGTCAGCCCGCCCCGCGACCGAGCGGGGCGGGCTGCATTCAATTCACCAATAGAGCCGATCGGCGGTAGCGTCGAGCCGAGCGATCGGGCAGGGTGGTAGATTCCTGTCTGTGACTGATCCGATCCGCATCACGTACCGGCTGCACCCGCGTGACGAGGCGGCCGAGGCCCTCGCACGTCGGATCGCGCTGGAACAGACCGTGGAGCTTCCGGACGGCTGCTACCCGGAGCATATCGAGCGCGAAATCGTCGGACGCGTCCAGGTGGTGCGCTCGGTCGGAGAACGGGGCGTGCTCGCCACGATCGATTACCCGGGGACCGTCATCGGCCGAGAGGTACCGCAGCTGCTCAACCTCGTGTTCGGCAATGTCTCCTTTTTTCCCGAAGTGGAAGTCGTCGATCTCGAGCTGCCATCGAGCCTCGACGACGCGCTGCCCGGACCACGGTTCGGGATCGACGGCCTCCGCGCGGCCGTCGGCGTGACGAATCGCCCGCTCGCGTGCACCGCGCTAAAGCCGGTTGGGCTCACGAGCAGAGAGTTGGCCCAACGGTGCACGGCATTCGCCCGCGGCGGCATCGATGTCATCAAGGACGACCATGCCGTGACCGATCAGCGGTCGGCACCGTTTCGGGACCGGGTGGAGCGCTGCCAGGAGGCCGTGCGAAACGCCAACGGCGACGACGGTCGAACGCTCTACTTCCCCAACGTCTCCGCTCCGTTCGATGAGGCGATGGAACGGGTGGACTTTGCTCGCTCGATCGGATGTCGCGGGGTGGTCGTGAGTCCCTTCCTCACGGGGCTCGACATGCTGCGCTGGCTTGCTCAAGAGTCCGGGCTCATGGTGCTGGCGCACCCGAGCGGTGGTGGGGGCGTGGTTCGCGGCGGGCAGGGTGTCGCCGCAGACGTCATGTTTGGCCTGCTCCTTCGCGTGTGTGGGGCCGACGGCGTCATTTTCTTGAACGTGGGTGGGCGCTTTCCCGTCGGTGAGGCCGAGTGTCTGGCCATCGCACGGCGACTGCGTGAGCCGGGTCGCCGCCGGCCCGCGATGCCTATCCCCGGCGGTGGGGTCGAGGTGGACTCGGTCGCGCGATGGATCGGCGCGTACGGTCGGGACGTAATGCTCCTGATCGGAAGCAGCCTCTACGCGCAGGGCCCGCTGGAGCCCGCAACGCGAGCGCTCATGCGAGAACTCCGCGGACACGGCGATGGGTAATCGATCACGAGTGATTCGCAGCGAGAAGTTCCGGTGGGCTGGAGTACCGGCGCTCCCGTATCGCGACCGCCCAGACCACTACCGCGGTGTGGTCAGGCACGTGCTGCTTGGTGGGGGCGAAGCGGGCGAGCGTCTGACCTTCCAGACCCGGTACTTCGAAGTGGAGCCCGGGGGGTACACGATGCTCGAGCGGCACGGGCATCCGCACGCGGTGGTCGTCATCCGGGGTGCGGGAACCGCACGGCTCGGCGATGACGATCACGCGATCGGGCCGTTCGACTGTGTCTACGTCGCGCCCGACGCGGTCCACCAGTTCCGTGCCGACCGCGGGGAGGCCCTCGGGTTCCTGTGTATCGTGGACCGCGTACGCGACAGACCACGACCGGCATGACCACTGGCCTGCTCCGAGCCTCCGAGCTCGCCTTCTCGGGGTCGCGGATTCTGCCCAGGCCGTCAGAGGCCCCACAAGCACTGTAGCGGCCTTGCAACACGGGCACCAGGACGGCGTGCCGGGCTTTGAGCAGTGGGCGAGCCGGCATCCCCAACTCATTGTGCGATGGCTGGTTCGGTGCTAAGATAGCCCCCCCTCTCGAACCCCACGCCGACCGACGGCCGGGCACATGGATTGCCCCCTTGGGATCGCTGGTCCGCCGGTCACGCATCTCGGGTTCGGCGGACGCGCCATTCACTCCCGGCGGTGCCTGTGGGCCCTAGGTCGAAGCGCTCGTCACCGGATGGTCGGACGGTGAAGTACCGTCCCCGACGTTCGCGCCTCGTCACCGCCTCGGCGGTTGTCGCCGCGGCGGTCGCGGTTTCCACGTGTCAGGTTGATCAGCTGGTCAGTCCAACTGGCGGGGGTACGCCGGTGGTGACTCCTGCCGTGGTGCGTGACTCCGCCGCCGTCGGCAGCGTCACGCCGCGCACGATTCAGGCGGAGGTCACCAAGACCGGACCCGGCGTTCTCACCTGGGCAGCCACCAGGGCGCAAGGGAGCTCGTGGCTCTCGATCAGCCCGACCAGTGGCACCGCGCCGACCACCGTTACCGCCACCTTGAGTCCCGTCGGCCTGGCCGTCGGCGTTCACCGTGACACCGTGGTCGTCACAGCCGGGGGTGCATCGCAGGCGCAGGTGCGCGTTCCCATCGAGTTCACGGTGTTCCCGTGCCGGGTGGTGCCGTTCTCGCTCAACACTGCGGTTCAGGATTCGCTGACCGGTCGCGACTGCGCGGCGCCCAACCGGACCGGGCACTTCGCCAAGCTCTACAGTTTTGCGGCGACCAGTGGCGACTCCGTGACGGTACGCCTCACATCGAGCGCATTTGACGCGTACCTCGTCGTCGACAGCTCGCTGACGCCGGAAGGATCGAAGTTCGTCGAGAGCGACGCCTGCGGCGGGTCGACCGGGGACGCCTGCCTGACGTATCTCCTGCTGCGACGATCCGATACGCACGTGATCGAGGCTACGACCGCCACCGCCGGCGGGATGGGCGCCTTCACGCTGCAGCTCAGCGCGCCGCGCACGCCCACCGTACCCGCGGGTCTCGCCCAGCTCCGTGGCGACAGCGCGAGTCTCGTGGGGCTCGGCGCATTGGTTCCCGACTCGGTCGTCGTGCTGCGCGGTCAGGTCGCGGATCCCGATACCACTGACCGTGTGCGGCTGGAGGTGGAGGTACGGCCCATCGGAACGCCGTTTACGGGCACGCCGACCGACTCGAGTGCCCGGGTGGCGGCGGGCACCACCGCCTTCGTGCGCATTGGCGGTGGGGCCGATGATACCGGCTATCACTGGCAGGCACGCACCCGGGATGAAACCGGCCGAAGAAGTGCGTGGGCATCCTTTGGCGGCAACGGGGAAGGCGAAGCGGACTTCCGGATCGCCATGCCGCAGCCGCCGTCGGAGCCCACATCGCTTGGGCAGTTTCGCTCAGATCAAACCACCGTCGTTCCCGTCGGTGCCGTCGTCCCCGAGAAGAGCATGGTCTTCAAGGCGCTGCTCAGCGACGTCGATCAAGGGGATCAACTCCGCCTCGAGGTGGAGGTGCAGCCTGTGGGTGTGGCGTTCACGGGGACACCGACCGGTTCGAGCGTCCCGGTTGGCGCCGGCCAAACGGCCGTGGCAACGCTCGCCGGCCTCAACGACGACACCGACTATCGCTGGCGGGCGCGCTCCATCGACCAGTCGGGACTGACCAGTGCGTGGGTGGCGTACGGCGCCAACCCGGACGTGGATCGGGATTTCCGGATCGAAGTACCCGCCACCCGCCTGGCGTTTGGCGTCGAACCGTCAACCACGGGGGCGGGGCGGACGATTCAGCCGCCGGTGACGGTGCGAGCGCTCGAGGCGTCTGGCGTCACGGACACGGCCTTCGTCGGGTCAGTGAGACTCGCGATCGCGAGCGGGTCCGGGACCCCCGGGGCCGTGCTGTCGGGGACCCTCGACAGGGGAACGGTAGCGGGGATCGCGACCTTCGACGATCTCGTCATTGACCTCGTGGGCTCGGGCTACCGCCTCTCCGCGGTGTCCTCGGGGGTGACCAATGCGACGAGCCAGGTGTTTGACGTCGTCGAGGGAAGCGCAGCGCAACTCGTGTTCGACCAGCACCCGACCGACGTCACTGCGGGCGCTGCAATTACCCCGGCAATGGTTGTGTCGGTGCGTGACGGGCAGGGCAATGTCGTCACGGCATTCAGCGACACAGTGCGTCTGGTGATTGCCGCGGGCACCGGATCGACTGGTGCTACGCTGCTGGGCCCGGTGGCCGTCGAAGCGATCAACGGTGTGGCGACGTTCGACGCCGTGGCCATCGACTCTGCGGGCAACGGCTACCAGCTCTCTGCCCTCGCGGGCGGCATCCCGTCTGGCATCAGCACCGCCTTCACCGTCGATCCGGGACCCGCTGAGATCCTCGAGTTCACCGTTCACCCTGTCACCAGCGTCGCAGGAAGCGCGATCGCGCCGCCTGTGGAAGTGACTGCGCGCGATTCGATGGGCAACGTCGCTTCGGAGTTTACGGGGATCGTGTCGGTCGCCATCGAAGCCGGCACCGGAACGAGCGGCGCCAATCTGCGCGGCTCGACAAGCACGGCTGCGGTCGCAGGGGTTTCTGCTTTCCCAGATCTCTCGATTGACAGTGTCGGAACTGGCTATCGAATACGGGCAAGCTCGGGAAGTCTGATCGGCATCAGCGATCCCTTCACCATACTGATTGGCCCCGCGACTCAACTCGCGTTTGTCGTGCAGCCGAGCAACGTGGCAGCGGGCGCCGTGATCGCTCCACCGGTCCGAGTTGCCGTGAAGGATTCCGTCGGGAATACCGTGACGGCATCCGCCGACCCGATTACCGTGTCCATCGGGACCAACCCAAGCGGGGGAACACTTTCCGGGACAACGACGGTCTCGGCGGTCCTCGGCGTGGCTGAATTCCTCGATCTGTCACTGGACAAAGTCGGTGCCGGGTACACCCTCGATGCCTCGAGCGGGACGCTGAGTAGCGCGACGAGTGCGCCGTTCGACGTCTCCTCGGGAGGTGCCGGGGCCCTCGTGTTCGCCGTGCAACCCTCGGATGCTGTCGCGGGCGTCGCACTCAGTCCCCCGGTGACGATCGAAGTGAGAGATGGCAATGGCAACGTGGTGGGGGACTACACCGATACGGTCCGCGTGGCTTTGGGGGCCAACCCGGGTGGGGCCACGCTGAGTGGGACACGAGCCGTCGCGGCGATAGCCGGCGTAGCCACGTTTGCCGACCTGAGCCTGGACCGGACCAGCGCTGGCTATACGCTCGTCGCATCTTCCGGGGCGCTGCCGAGCAGCACGAGCAACTCGTTTACGATCTCAGCGGCGCCGCCGAGCGAGCTGGTGTTCGTCCAGCAACCCACGACGACCGTGGCCGGGCAGACGATCACCCCAGCTGTTCGAGTCGCCGTGCAGGATGCCTTCGGAAACACGGTGACCTCGTCGAGCGCGCCCATCACGGTGGCGCTTGGGTCGAATCCCGTCGGAGGAACACTGTCGGGGACGACCACCGTGAGCGCGGTCCAAGGCATCGCGACGTTTGGCGATCTGAGCATCGACAAGGCAGGCATTGGGTACACGCTGATTGCGGATGATGGTGGACTCCCACCAGTTACCAGCTCGTCGTTCGATATCGAGATCGGGAGTGGCAGCCGGCTCGAGTTCCTGGTGCAGCCCACCACCACGTCCGCCGCCTCGGCGATATCACCGCCGGTCCAGGTGGTGGTGCAAGACGCCAGTGGGAACACTGACACCACGGCAACGAATGCCATCGCTCTGGAGATCGCGGCCAACCCCGGCGGTGGGACGCTTTCGGGGACGACGACCGTGACCGCGGTCAAGGGAGTTGCCACGTTCAGCGACCTCAGCATCGAACGGGCCGGCGTCGGGTATACGCTATCGGCAAGCTCCAGCACACTCACCGGGGCCACCAGCGATCCATTTGACATTACGCCGGGGCCTGCGGCCCAGTTGGCATTCACCCAGCAGCCTAGCAACTCGGTAGCCGGCTCCGCCATTAGCCCAGCGGTAGCCGTGACGGTGCAGGACGCACACGGGAATACCGTCGGCAGCTACAGCACGCCGGTCGGGATCACCTTGGGGAACAATCCCGGTGGGGGGACCTTGAGTGGCGGCAGCCCGATTACGCCGATCAATGGTGTCGCCTCCTTCCCGGCGCTCAGCATCGATAGAACCGGCACGGGCTACACCCTCCTCGCGACCTCCGGGCCGCTCAATCAGACCAGCACCGGCTTCAACGTCACGCCAGGTACCGCAACGAAGCTCGCGTTCATCGTCCAGCCCACCGATACGGTGGCTGGAGCGGCGGTGCGACCGGCCGTCCAGGTCGCGATCCAGGACGGGCTCGGGAACACGGTGACCTCGGCGACGAGCGCAGTGACGCTGAGTCTTGGGGCCGATCCGAGCGGCGGCGCGGCCACGTTGACCGGAGGCGGGCCCGTGAGTGCCGTGGCCGGTGTGGCCACGTTTGCCAGCGTCAGCCTCGACAAGGTGGGCTCCGGCTATACGCTTGTGTCGTCCTCCGGGGTTTTGACGTCGGCAACGAGTGCGCCGTTCAACGTCACGCCGGCCGCAGCCAGCCAGTTGACGTTCGTACAGCAGCCCACCACGACGATTGCAGGCGAAGTCCTCGCCCCGCCGGTCCGGGTCGCGGTGCGCGACGCGTATGACAACACGGTGACTTCGGACACGAGGGCGATCACCATCGCGATCGGTGCGAATCCGGGCCCTGGGGTTCTATCGGGTACGACAACGGTCAATGCTGTCAATGGCGTAGCGGCGTTCAGCGACCTCTCCATCGACGTCGCGGCCGATGGCTATACGCTCACTGCGAACGACGGGGTGTTGCCTCAAGCGACGAGTACGTCGTTTGATGTCCAGGTCGGATCGGGCAACAAGCTGGCATTCGTTGTCCAGCCGAGCACCGCACAGGTTGGAGCCCTGATCTCACCGGCCGTCGAGGTCGCGGTTCAGGACGGAGCTGGCAACACGGTGCTGGGAGCCACCGACGCCATCACGCTGGTCATTGGCACGAATCCGAGTGGGGGGACCTTGTCCGGCACCAACCCCGTGAACGCCGTCAACGGTGTCGCCAGCTTCGCTGATTTGAGTATCGACAGGATCGGTGCCGGCTACACACTGACTGCCTTGGCCTCTGGCCTGTCGAGCGCCACGAGCACGGGATTCTCGGTCACCACCGCTGCGACATCAACAAGCATTACGTCGCACACCCCGAACCCATCCGTCACCGGCCAGGCCGTCGCCGTCCAGTTCTCGGTGTCCGTGATCCCGCCGGGGAGCGGAACACCAACTGGCTCAGTAACGGTGTCTGATGGGACGAACAGCTGCTCGGCATCAGTTGCGGCGGGCGGATGCACTGTTCAATTCACCTCGGCCGGAACCAAGAGTCTGACGGCCACGTACAGCGGCGACGCGGATTTCAGCGGCAGCGTTTCCAGTCCAGTGGGGCACACCGTGAACCCCGCTTCTACCACGACCGTGGTGACGTCCGACAATCCGGATCCGTCGGTCACTGGACAGCCGATCACGGTGAACTACGCGGTGACCGTGACGTCGCCCGGTGGGGGGACACCGAGCGGCACGGTGACTGTGA
>CAYGCN010000006.1:1337-2736 GCA_964348385.1 uncultured Gemmatimonadaceae bacterium | reverse complement strand
GGACCGACAGCTGTACAGGCTCGCCCTCCGCCGGCACGTGCCAGCTCACTCCCTCCACCGCCGGTCTCAAGACACTCACCGCGACATATGCGGGCGATGGAAACTTCAGCGGCAGCGCTGACACCGAGTCGCACCAGGTCAACGCCGCCGCAACCACGACGACGATCTCGTCGGATACGCCCGATCCTTCGATGGTTGGGCAAATGGTGACCGTCACGTACGCGGTGGCGACGAATGCCCCGGGTACGGGCATGCCCACGGGCGCAGTCACCGTGAGTGATGGGACCAGTAGCTGCGTCGGCAGCGTCGCAGAAGGCAACTGCAGCCTGGCGCTGACGACCGCCGGAGCCAGGGTGATCACCGCCTCCTACGCTGGCGATGGCAATTACGCCCCCAGCACAGCGGCCGGGGTCGGTCACACGGTGAACAGGGCGGCCACGTCCATCGTCATCACCGCTGACACCCCCGATCCCTCAACGACGGGGCAAGCTGTTGCCGTGGCCTTTGAGGTGACCGTGCAGGCACCGGGTGCCGGCGCGCCGACCGGCAACGTCACGGTGAGTGACGGCACGAGCAGCTGCGTGGGAACGGTCGCTGCGGGGGGATGTACGTTCACGATCGCCTCTGCGGGGTCCAAAACGATCACGGCTGCGTACGCCGGCGATGCGAACTTCGTTGGCAGCTCCGACACTGAGCCGCACCAGGTGAACGTGGCGGCAACCACCACGACCATCACGAGTGACAGCCCCGATCCCTCCGTTTTCGGGAACCCGCTCACGGTTTTGTACAGTGTTACCTCTGCTGGAGGAACGCCAACGGGTCAAGTCACGGTGACTGACGGAACGGTGAGTTGTACGGGCACCGTGGCTGGCGGCTCATGCGCGTTGACCTTCTCATCGGGCGGCGCCAAGACCCTGACCGCGAGCTACGCCGGCGACGCGAACTTCTCCTCCAGCACATCGGCTGGCGAGCCGCACCAGGTGGATCCCGCGCCGACCATCACGACGATCACATCTGACCTGCCCGATCCCTCGACCGTGAATCAGGCGATTCCGGTGACCTATACGGTCACATCGACCGCCGGTGCGCCTGGTGGCAACGTCACAGTGAGCGACGGTGTCGACACCTGTACTGAAACGGTGGCCGCTGGGTCATGCGTGCTCGCTCTGACGACGACAGGCCCTCGGACCCTCACGGCGACCTACGTAGGAACGGTGAGCTTCGCAAGCAGTTCTGACACTGAGAGCCATCAGGTCAATCCGGTTCCGCTCGTGACCTTCTCAACCAGTGGTCAGACCGCTCCGGAAAGCATCGGCTCAGCGAGCGCAATTGTTCAGCTCTCCAACGCCTCCGGGTTCGACGTCACGGTGCCATTCAATGTGGGTGGTGGCTCCACGGC
>CAYGCN010000006.1:0-1327 GCA_964348385.1 uncultured Gemmatimonadaceae bacterium | reverse complement strand
GCTGCAGAAACTGGAGATTGCCGCGCGGATCGAGGTCCGCCAGGCCCACGAAAAGGTCCGCGTCCACGGTGGAACACTGGACCCACAGCGTGACCGGCACGGCCACTGGGGCGGACTACGGCGTGGCCACGCCGAGCCCTCTCGTCTTGGCGGCGGGGACAACGTCCGGCACGATCACCGTCGACGTCGTCGACGACCTGGTGGACGAGGACGATGAGACTGTGGTGCTGGTGCTTGGGACGCCGACGAACGCGACCTTGGGTACACCCAGCAGCCAGACGATCACAATTCAGGATAACGACCCGCTGCCGACCGTGACGCTGAGTGTCCTTCCGGCGCTGGTTGCGGAGGCGGCGGGGACGTCGACGGTGACTGCGGCGCTGAATGCGGTGTCCGGGCGGGCGGTGACGGTCAACCTTGGCTTTTCGGGGACGGCGACGCTGACCGACGACTACCAGCGCTCGGGGACGCAGATCGTGATTCCGGCGGGTGGAACGAGCGGGACGATCACGGTGACGGCAGTGCAGGATCCGTTGGACGAAATCGATGAGACCATAGTTATGGACATCGTGTCGGTCACCAACGGGACGGAGCAGGGGACGCAGACGGCGACGGTGACGATTACCGACGACGATGACCCACCAGTGGTCTCAATTGCGGTGGACTCGGTGGTGACGGAGGGAGCGGCGGCGACGACGACGGGGGCGACGTTTACGGTGATGTTATCGGCGGCGAGCGGGCTGTCGGTGACTGTGGACTATGCGACGGCCGATGGGACGGCGACGACAGTGGATGGGGACTACGCGGCGACGAGTGGGACGGTGACGTTCACGCCGGGGGTGACGAGCCAGGCGGTGACGGTGGGGGTGAATGGGGACGATCGGGACGAGGGAGCGGGCGAGACGTTCACGGTGACGTTGAGCGGGCCGACAAACGCGACATTGGGGACTGCGGTGGCAACGGGAACGATCGTCGACGATGACGACCCGCCGACGGTGACGTTGGCGCCGGACACGACGATTGCGGAGCTGGCGGGGGTGGCGACGCTGCGGGCGGCATCGGGTGGGGCGAGCGCGCAGGATGTGACGGTGCTGTTGGGCTTCACGGGGACGGCGGCGGTGGATGCGGACTATACGCGGGACACGACGCAGATCGTGATCACGGCGGGGGCGACTGCGGGGACGGTGGCGGTGCGGGCGGTGGATGACGGGGTGTTTGAGGGGAACGAGACGGTGGTGGTGGACATCACGTCGGTGACGAACGCGACGGAGGCGACGCCGCAGCAGGTGACGGTGACGATTACGGACGACGACGACCCGCCGACGGT
>CAYGCN010000005.1:26579-62181 GCA_964348385.1 uncultured Gemmatimonadaceae bacterium | reverse complement strand
ACCGCCCTCGAGGAATCGTGTACGCCGCGGAAGACCGGGTGGCGCGGACGTGGAGGACGGCGTCTCCTTCTCCCGGCACGAGCGCGTACGCCAGCCACGCGCCGTCTGCGGACAGCCGCTCATCGGCAATGTCGTTCCAACTGTCGTAGACCGAGTGATCGAGGGGGCGCTTGTCCGTTGTCTGGGCCCCGGCCGGGAGCACCGGCACCACGGCGGCAAGCGTCAGCAACAGCAACGGTCGCATCATGTCTCCTCACGGTTCTCGAGATTAGGCATCGGGGAAAGATGGCAGCCTGCGCGCTGGCTGGCGACCCATCGATCTCTGTCCCGACCGGAACCTGCATGATAGCTTGCGACAGATTACTTGGAAGGACTCGCCGTGCCACGATGGTTGGCCCGTTCCTTGTGGATCTTGATGGCCGTGGGACCGCTCCTGGCAGCGTCGCCGTCGGCCGCACAGGCACAGCCCACTCCCGTCCGAGCAGTGCTGTTCTTCGCGCCGACGTGTCCGCACTGCCACAAGGTGATCAACGAGGATCTTCCCAAGATCTTCGAGATGTTCGGCGAGCTGCCACGCGTGTGGGTCGAGCCCGGCATCCCACGCTCCGACATCGTCACGTATCTGTTGGCGAGCGCCGACTTGGAGATCCTGCTGGTCGATGCGTCACGGCCCTCGGGTGGCGCCATGTATGAGTCGGCCACGGCCCAGTACGCGATCGCGAGGCGGCGCGCCGGTGTGCCACGGCTCATCGTCGGCGATTCGGTGCTGGTCGGCTCGTACGAGATCCCCACGATCCTGCCCGCTCTCATCCGCGATGGCCTGGCACGCGGCGGGGTGGATTGGCCCGCGATCCCAGGTCTTCGCGAGGCAATCCCGCCGATCGGCGAGCCGACCCTCCTCCGGGACACGCTCCCGCAGCGGGGAGATCCCAAGGTCTCTGTCGACACGACCGGGCCAACGGTGCCGAGCCGGCCCGCCACCGTGCCGATCGGCGCACCGCAGCCGCCTGCGGACGCGGCGGTCACCCCACCTCCGGGAGCGGCCGCCCAGGTCGACACCACGGCACCGAGCGATACCACCGGTTCGGTACCGGACATCGGCAGCGCCACCGAGACGACCCTCGATGCGATCCCCCGAGAACCGTCATCCTTCGGCGTCGTGTTCTGGCGCGATCCCGTGGGCAATACCTTGGCGGTGGTGCTCCTGGCGGCGATGATCGGGAGCTTTGTCCTGGTCTCCTGGGCTGCCCCCAGCTGGAGACCGCGCGATGTCGTGAGCGTGGCCGTTCCAGTGCTCGCCCTGCTGGGTGCAGGGGTAGCGGCGTATCTCGCCTACGTCGAGACGACCGGTGCCGAGGCCGTGTGCGGTCCGGTGGGTGACTGTAACGCCGTGCAACAGAGTCCGTACTCGATGCTGTTCGGGGTCGTCCCCATGGGCATCGTGGGTGTGGTCGGCTACTCCGCCATCGTTGCGGTGTGGGTGGTGAGCCGGGCTGCGGAGCCGCCGGTCGGGACCTGGGCCACGTTCGCGCTCCTGGTAATGACGTTCGGTGGCATGCTGTTCTCGATCTACCTCACGTTCCTCGAGCCGTTCGTCATCGGGGCGACATGCCTGTGGTGCCTCGCCTCCGCCGCGGTCTCGACGGCCCTGTTCTGGCTCACGGCGGGCCCCGGCACGACCGCCTGGGCCCGCATCCGCGGCTCAGCCTAGGGGCAACTCACCACGGGAGGCCCACGCTTCCGGTCAGGAACTTCATGAAGGGCGTCGCCGACCGTGCGGTGTCGGCGAACCGGCGCAGGAAGTCGGGGTGAAAGACGTCCTGGACCTCGAACGTCGCGATTCCCACGAAGTCCTTGCGCTTGAGATCGTCCACGAAGGGATGGTCCGCGTCGTAGCCTCTCGGCGGGCGCTTCAACGTCTCGCCGCTGAGCGCGAACCGAGCTCGGAAGGCCTTCGCGCCCTTCGCCCGCTTCCAGTCCTGGGGTGAGTCGACAATGGCATCACGCACGGCGCGGAGCGTGGCGCCGTCGGGGTGCCACAACCCGACGCCGGCAAACACGTTGCCAGGTTCGAGGTGCAGGTAGAACCCCGGCGCATGCACGTCCTTCCCCTGCTCATGACGGAACTGCGCGGCGGCCACGGTCTTGTACGGGCGCTTGTCGCGCGAGAATCGCGTGTCGCGATAGATGCGAAACATGGATCCGCCCACCGCCTTCGGATCGGCCACAAAACGGGGGCTGATCCGCTTGAGGTGCGGCGCGAAGTCGGCAATGAACCGCAGGAGCGGATCGCGGACGTCCCGCTCGTACGTCGATTTGTGTGTCTGAAACCACTGGCGGTTGTTGTTCCGCCCCAGCCGGCGAAGGAACTCGAAGAGCGCTGGGGAGAAATGCGGGGCGGTTGGCATTTGGGGGTCGCCCTCCTCGTGATCCGTGGACCGATCGGTGCGGGTAGAGCGCACCGGCACCGGAGTTTCCGGTCGGCGGTGCGCCGCACAATATTGTAACCGTCGGTTCGTTTCGAGGTATCCTGCATCATGTCGTCGCGCAGCTCCGCCGGTACACCGGCTACATCCCGGCTCGAGGCACAGCGGCCCCGGCTCAGCACGGGCGAGGCGGGGGAGGTGCTCGCGCGCCGTTGGGCAATATCCGGCACGCTGAGCGCCCTCCCGAGCGAGCGGGATCAGAACTTCCTAGTCACGGCGGATCGGCGCTACGTGCTGAAGATCGCCGGCACGGACGAACCAAGAGCCCATCTCGAGCTGCAAAACAGCGCGCTTGCCCGACTCGAGACCCCAGCTCGATCGATCGGACTTCCACGTGTGGTCCCGACCGTGGAGGGGGAGGCTATCGCCACCATCGAGTCTCGGGGGCTGCGACACGCCGTACGGCTCTTGACGCATGTCCCCGGCGTGCCGCTCGCCACCGCCCGACCGCACTCCCGACACCTCCTCCGGAGCATCGGCACGGCGCTCGCAACACTCGACCAGGGGCTCCTGGGCTTCACTCACCCCGCCGCCTCACGGGATTTCACGTGGAATCCGGCGCGCGCTCCCGACGTCATCAGCGCGGAGCTGGACGCAGTGGAGGCGCCGCATCACCGGGCGATCGTCGCTCACGTCCTCGAGCTGTGGGAGGCGCTCGTCGCCCCGCGATTGTCGGGGCTGCGACGTAGTGTCATCTACAACGATGCCAATGACTACAACGTGCTCGTCGATGCCTCCGGCACGGAGCCGCGTGCCGTCACCGGGTTCGTCGATTTCGGCGACATGGTGGAGAGTTGGACCGTCGCCGATCCGGCCACCGCCGTGGCGTATGCGATGCTCGACAAGGGGAATCCGCTGGCGGCTGCCGCCGGCGTCGTAGCCGGATATCACGAGACGTTTCCCCTCGACGAGGCGGAGCTCGAGGTCCTGTTCCCGCTCGCCTGCGCCAGACTGGCGGTGAGCGTGTGTGTCGCCGCGCGCCGACGCCGGGCGGAACCCACGAACGCCTACCTCGCCGTGAGCGAGCGCCCGGCCTGGGAAACCCTGGAACGCCTCGCGGCCGTCCACCCACGGTTCGCACGCAACGTGTTGCGGCACGCCTGCGGGCTGCCACCATGCCCGGCGAGTCCGGCGGTCCGCACCTGGCTGGAGCGACACGCGGGCCAGTTTGCCCCGGTGGTCAATCCCGATCCACGGCACGCGCAGACGGCTGTGCTCGATTTGAGCGTCGGCAGTGCCGAGTTCCCGGACGCGGATCGCGAAGCCGGTAGCGAGACATTCGCGACGACGATCTTCCGACGCATCGCGGAGCGCGGCGCGGCCTTGGGTATCGGGCGCTACGACGAGCCGCGCCTTCTCTATGCCGGCGAAGCGTTCGAGGGACCCGACAGTGAACTTCCCGAGTCCCGAACCATTCACCTCGGGCTTGACCTGTTCCTCGAGGCGGGGGCACCCGTGTCAGCTCCGCTGGACGCGGTCGTCCATGCCGTCGCGCATAACGCGTCGGCGCTCGAATACGGCCCGACGGTGATCCTCCGCCACGCGCCGGCGGACGGGCCAATCTTCTACACGCTCTACGGCCACCTGAATCCGGACTCGCTGGACCTCGCGCCGGGGCAGGTGCTCCGCCAAGGCGAAGTCTTCGCCCGAATCGGCTGTTACGACGACAACGGCCATTGGCCTCCCCACCTCCACCTGCAGGTCATCACCGATCTGCTCGACGCCGATGGTGAGTTCCCGGGCGTCGCGGCCCCGAGCGAGCGAGCGGTGTGGCTCAGCCTGTCCCCCGACCCCAACATGATCGTCGGGCTCGCAGGCGACCTCCGTGCTCCCGATCCCGACGTGGAGGCGCTGGTGGAGACTCGGCGCGCTCGACTCGGCCGGAACCTCAGTCTCTCCTACCGCACGCCCCTCCACATCGTGCGCGGTCGAGGGCAGTATCTGTTCGACGCGGTGGGACATCGGCACCTCGACTGCGTTAACAACGTGGCGCACGTGGGGCATGCGCACCCCCGTGTGGTGGACGCCATCGCGCGGCAGAGCCGCGTCCTGAACACCAATACGCGGTACCTCCACCTAACGATCCTGCGCTATGCCGAGCGGCTCGCCGCGCGGCTGCCGGAGCCCCTCAGCGTGTGCTTCATCGTGAACTCGGGAAGCGAGGCCAACGATTTGGCCTTGCGAATGGCGCGCGCCGCCTCGGGCGCCGACGACATCATTGTGTTGAAGGGGGCATACCACGGTCATACGGCCGCGTTGATCGATGCAAGCCCCTACAAGCATGACGGACCGGGGGGCGACGGGGCTCCACCGCACGTCCACGCGGTGGTGATGCCTGACGACTACCGGGGTCCGCATCGTCGCGAAGACGCCTCGTGCGGCGAGACATACGCCGGCTACGTTGCCGCGGCGATCGAAGACGTGCTCACGCAGGGTCGGCGAGTGGCGGCCTTTTTGAGCGAGACACTGTTGAGTTGCGGCGGGCAAATCGAGCTGCCGTCCGCCTATCTACGGGAGACGTATCGCTACACGCGTGCCGCCGGTGGCGTCTGCATCGCCGACGAGGTGCAGGTGGGGTTCGGGAGGCTCGGTACGCACTTCTGGGGATTCGAGACGCAGGAGGTCGTGCCGGACATCGTCACGCTGGGCAAGCCCATCGGGAACGGCCACCCCCTCGGCGCCGTCGTGACCACGCCCGAGATCGCCCGCGCCTTCGATACCGGGATGGAGTACTTCAACACGTTTGGCGGGAACCCGGTCTCGTGCGCCGCGGGGCTGGCCGTCCTCGACGTGATACGTGACGAAGAATTGCAGCAGCATGCGCAGGTGGTCGGCGATCGCCTCAAAGGGCTGCTCGGCAGGCTCGGACAATCGTATCCCGCGGTGGGAGACGTGCGCGGTCGCGGCCTGTTTTTGGGTGTGGAATTCGTACGCGATCGAGCATCACGCGAGCCAGCGACCGAGGTCGCCGCCTATGTCGTCGAGCGCATGAAGGATCACGGCATCCTGCTCTCGACCGACGGTCCGGACCGCAACGTGATCAAGATCAAGCCACCGCTCGTCTTCACCGACAACGATGCGAACCGACTGGTCGGCACGCTCGACCGGGTCCTGGCAGAGGACGTGGTGCGGGAGGCGGTGAGATAGCACGCAACGCGCCGCCACCATCGCGAACCAACGACGCACCCCGCGCCCTCGTGGGACGCGGGGTGGGTCTCGCGAGCTGCGTGCGAGATGGTTCCTACGGGCGGTGCCGTCGGGCGTTTCGCTCCGCGAGATCCAGCTCGAAAGGCTCGCCGTTGACCGTGATCGTGACGAACTGGTCACCGTCGAAGGTGATCACCACGGTGAAGTCCTTCACCACCGTGCCTTCGTCCCAGACGATCTCCACATGCACCTGTCGGGTAATCGTCCCCGAAATGGGCCACGGGTTCTCGGATCGGGGCAACCGAACGAGCACGTTCTCCACGACCGTCGACGAGCTCATGTCGTACTGTCGGTCACCGATCGTGTCCGAGATCCGCGTACGGCTCACCGCAGCGCTGCCGGTGCCGTTCCAGAGCCGCTCGGTCTCTTCACCCAGCAGGCCGGACAACCACATGTCGCGATCGCGGTTCACCTCGACATCGAGGCTCCCCATCTCCCCGGTGCGGGCGTGGCTCCCTTCCATATGGAAGACGATGTTGATCTCGGCGGTGAGGAGCGGATCGTAGCCGGCCTGCACCTCACCCAATTCGTCGTAGAACGTCACGTCGCGCGTGATGGTGAGGTCGAAGAAGCGCGGCGGATGCGATCCGGACGCGAGCACCGGGCCGGTGGCCATGCCCGAATAGAGATCGAGCATGTAGAGATCGTCGGACGTCATGTCGGCCACGTAGTTGGCCACGTCCAGGCTGAGCTGCTGGTCCGTCTCCGCCGGGCTGTTCGGGCTGTCGCTGCACGCGACGGCGAACAGCAGCGCCGGCAGGGCGGCCAGGATCCGGCGTCGAATGGTGGTCATGCTTCCTCCCAGAGCGAGTGAGCGTGTTGCTGCGTTCCACCCGTTCGACGACGTGGTCCCCTCGATGTTAAGTGCATATGCCGCAATGTGATATGGATCAAGGCCGACGTGTGATGCCGATCACATGGCGCCTCGCTTCGCTACCAGATGTCGCCCACTCGGAAGCCTTCGGGGAACGGGTCGTCGGGACCCAGTTCGTACTGGGCCCGACCCGTGATCCACGCGGTGCCGGTGAGGGTGGGGACGACGGCCCGGTGTGCTCCCACCGTGGTCTCGCGAAGCAGCCGGCCTGTGAAGACCGTCCCGAGAACCCCCTCGTGTACGAACGGCTCGTTCAAGCCGAGGCGTCCGCGGGCATGGAGCACGGCCATCCTGGCGCAGGTACCTGTTCCGCAGGGTGAGCGGTCGATGGCTCCGGTCCAGGTATCGGGATCGTCCCAATCTACGGGGCCGGTCGAAACAACCACGACGTTCCTGGCATGGGCATCGGGCCGGCTCGCCGGACCCCAGAGTTGAGAGATCGAGACACCACCGATGGCCGGATGCTCCGGATGGGTCACCGGAAGTTGCTCGGCCGCCGCTGCGCGCAGCATCTCACCCGTGCGCACAAGTTGCCGGCCATGCTCCGGGGTGAGCGTGAGTCCGAGGCTCTCCGCCTCGGCGATCACGTAGAACATTCCACCCCACGCCACGTCCACCGGTACCCGACCCAGGTGAGGCACGTCGAGCATCGCGTCGAGATGAACGGCAAAGGCCGGCACGTTCTCGAAGGTGACACTCGTAACCTTGCCCTGCTCGACGGAGGCAGACACCTCGATCAGTCCGGCCGGCGCCTCGAGCCGCAGGGTCGTCACCGGCTCCTCCGCGCGCACCACACCGGTCTCGATCAGCACGGTGGCTACACAGATCGTATTGCTGCCCGACATCGCCGGGTATTCCGTCTGCTCCATGATCACGAAGCCGGCATCGGCGCGAGGATCGGTCGGCGGCAGGATCACGTTGCAGCACAGCGCCGGATACCCACGCGGCTCTCGCAGCATCAGTCTTCGAAGCCAATCCATGTGTCGTTCGAGGTACGCCCGCTTCTCGAACATCGTGGCACCCGGCACGTCGTCGATCCCCGCCGTGATCACACGGCCGGGCTCACCCGCAGCATGGGCGTCGATGGCGGTGATCACGCGGGGTCGGCGCATCGATGGCTCCTCGGATCCGCCTCCACGTTACATGCACGCACGCACTCGGGCCACCGGCCGACTGCCGCCTACCTCCGACCCGGTCGGGACGACTAGCTTGCACCCCATCATGCGCATGGCACGCATCACTCTCGTCACGATCGGCGCCGTCTGGGCCGTTGCCGGACCGGGCTCGGCGGCCGCCTCGGCTCAGGGCGTCCCGCAGGGCCGCGTGACGGGCCGCATCGTCAACGGCACCACCCAACGGCCAATCGAGGGAGCACTCGTCGCGCTGACCGGGACGGCCCTCACCGCGCTGACCGGGATCGACGGGCGGTTCGACCTGCCCATCGTGCCACCCGGGGTCTACAGCCTGAGCGTGCGAGCCGTCGGGTTTCGGCCCTACGTGCAAAGTGACCTCGTGGTGGGAAGTGGCAAACCGCTTGCCGTCACCATCACGCTGGCGCCACAGCCCATTCAACTCGACGCGGTCGAGGTAGTGCCATCGTATTTCCGCGCCCCGGCCGAGGCCGTGACGAGCACGCAGCGGCTGAGCGCGGAGGACACTCGGCGGGCGCCTGGCGTGCAAGAAGACGTGATTCGAACCGTCGCACTGCTCCCGGGCGTGGCGGTCACTGCCGCGGGCCGCAACGATCTCATCGTCCGCGGGGGCGCTCCCTACGAGAACCTGTTCGTCGTCGACGGCATCGAAGTTCCCAACATCAACCACTTTGGGTCGCAGGGATCCACGGGTGGGCCACTATCCCTCATCAACATCGACTTCGTCCAGGAAACCATCTTTTCCTCCGGTGGGTTTGCGGCCAAGTGGGGTGACCGGACTGCGTCCTTCACCAACATCGTGCTTCGCGAAGGGAACGACGACGAACTGTCCGGCGAGCTCAACCTTTCCGCGACCGGGTTCGGGGCCATCGCGGAGGGACCGCTCGGGAGCCGCGGTTCGTTCCTGCTGAGTGCCCGGCGGAGCTATCTCGATCTGCTGTTCAAGGCGGCCGGCTTCAGCTTCGTGCCGGCATATTGGGACTTCCAACTCAAGACGACCCATCGCATCGACCGCACGAGTACGATTTCGTTCCTCGGTATCGGCGCCATCAATACGGTCAGCTTCGTGAACGACGACCCCGACGACCGGTTCGACAACAGCCGCATCCTGTCACCGGAGCAGAACCAGTACGTCGCCGGCCTGTCCTGGAAGCGTCTTCTGCCACGCGGAGTGTTCACCCTCACGCTCGGTCGGACGTTCACCCGGTTCCGGGCCGTGCAGCGCGACTCGCTCGTCCCGCCGACCGACGTATTCAGGAGCTTCTCCGACGAGGGTGAGACCGGTCTCCGTGCCGACCTCGTCCTCGCCCCCAATCGGCGCTTGGAAATCAACATCGGTAGTGTGAGTCACTACGCCAGCGCACTCGACTACGATGTGGTCCTGCGAGGGGACCTCCGTCTGGACGCCGCGGGCGTCCCGCGCCCGCTCGACAGCGATACGAGCTTCTCGGCCTTCCGCTCGGCGGCGTACGCGGAGGCGCGGTACTACATCACGCCCTCGATCCGTGCGTCGATCGGCGGACGTACGGACTACTACGAGGTCGTCGAGAACGGATTTCGTCTCGCGCCTCGTGTGGGCCTGCGCTTCGAGCTCGACCCCGCGACGGTGCTCACGACGAGCTACGGCACCTACTATCAGGCGCCGTCGTACGTGTGGCTGATCGGCGATCCGGACAACGCGAGCACGCTCCGCCCGATCCGTGCCGATCAAGCGGTGCTGGGGCTGGAGCATCGCGTTCGGGAGGACCTCAAGCTCCAGGTCGAGGCGTACGTCAAGCGGTACCGCGACTACCCGGCGCGGATCTTCCGACGAGAGGCAGTGCTCGCGCCATCCGGGTTCGAGGACGTCACCAACGACATACCCTTTGGACTCGAACCCCTCGCGAGCATCGCCAGCGGGCGTTCCTACGGCGTCGAGCTGTTCGTTCAAAAGCGCCTGAGCGCCATCCCGATCTACGGCCTGGCGAGTATCGCGGTGAGCCGATCCGAGTTCACCGCGCTCGACGACGTACCGCGTCCCGGCGCGTATGACGGCCGGGTGATTGCAAACCTGTTGATGGGTTGGCGCCCAAGCAGACCCTGGGAGTTGAGCGGGAAGTTCCGGTTGGCCACTGGGCTGCCGACGACCCCGTTCGTCATGTCGGGTCCGGATAGCGGCCGACTGGACTTCTCGCGCTACAACGAGGGGCCGCGCCTTCCCACATTTCATGCGGTGGATATTCGTGCCGACCGTCGCTGGAGCTTCTCGGGCTGGCAGCTGGCCGTGTACGTCGATGTGCAAAACGTGTACGGCCGAGCCAACGTGTCGCAGTACCAGTGGAATCCTCGCCTCATGGCACCCGAAGCCAACGAGTCGCTGGGCGTGAATATCGAATTCTGACAGAGGTGCTCGATGCCGGGACAGCCCACGTCCGAGTCCGCTCTCGCGTTTCGCGGCGTCAGCAAGACGTACGACACGTTCGCCACCGGAACGCGCTATGCCTTGCGGGAGGTCTCGCTGGACGTCGCACCCGGTGCGATCATCGCTGTCGTCGGTCGCAGCGGCAGCGGCAAGTCGACCCTCCTCAACTTGGCCGCCGGCATCGATACGCCGTCGACCGGCAGCGTGTACTGGGAGGGACGCGATGTCGGCGCGCTCCCCGACCGGGAGCGCACCCACCTGCGCCGATCGCACGTGGGACTCGTGTTTCAGTTCTTCCACCTGCTGTCGCACCTCACGGTACGAGAGAACGTCGCTGTTCCCGCGCTCATCGCCGGCCGCCCGCGCGCAACGTACGGCGAACGCGTGCTGGAGCTGCTGCGCCGAGTCGAGCTTGCCGACCGAGCCGATGATCCGGTCGAGCGGCTGAGCGGCGGTGAGATGCAGCGCGTGGCCATCTGCCGCGCGTTGCTCCACCGTCCCGCGCTCCTGTTGGCCGACGAACCCACCGGCAACCTCGATGACGCCACGGGCCGTGTCGTGATGGATCTGATGCTCGACCTCGTGCGGGGTGAGCGAGGGACGCTCATCTATGTGACCCACAGCCGGGAACTCGCCGCACGAGCCGACGCGATCTGGGAAATTCACAGCGGTCGACTGGAGACCTGATGGTCCGCTATCTGATCCGCAGCGCACCGGGTCACCTCCGCCGCAATCGAAGCCTTTTCGTCCTGACGGTGCTGGGCGTCGCCCTCGGCGTCGGAGCCGTCCTGTCTATTCAGATCATCAACGGCAGTGCCCTGGCGGCATTCAAGGGAAGCATGCGAGCCGTGAGCGGCGAGGTCGATCTCGTGGTCCTCGGCCGACTGCCCGTGTTTCCCGAAAGCCTCTACGTCCGGGCTATCGAGACGCCGGGCGTCGAGCGGGCATGGCCGATGTATCGGACTGACGTCGCGGTCCGGCAGTCGGATCAGCTGTTTCTCGAATTGTACGGGATCGATCTGTTTCAGCCGGTTGGCTTACCGCTCGATTCCGGGACGGGCGACATCTCGCGGGCGCTGACCCGTCCGGGCTGGACCGCAATCATGCCCGAGTTGGCTCGGACACTGCGCCTTCGTGTCGATGACACGCTGGTCGTATCCTCGGGGTCACGGCTCGTGACGCTTCGAGTCGGTGCCATCGTGGACTTCCGGCGGGTGGCACCGCTGGCGAGCACCAAGATCGTGGTGATGGATCTCGCCCAGGCTCAGCATTTCGTCGGCGACAGCGGGTTCATCAACCAGATCGACATCCGGCTCACAGCGGGGGCGAACCCCGACGACGTCCGCAGCGCACTCACGCAGACGCTCGGACCGACGGTGGACGTGCTCACGCCGGAGCAGCGGGAGCAGCGGGCGGAAGGACTGCTCGCGGCGTTTCGGCTCAATCTGACGGCACTGAGCCTCATCAGCCTGTTCGTCGGTCTGTTCCTCGTCTTCGCCAGTACGCAGGCTTCGCTGGTGCGACGACGCACGGAGTTCGGCGTCCTCCGATCCGTGGGTGCGACCCGCGTGCAGATCCTCGGACTCATGCTCACCGAAGCGGTCGTGGTCGGCGCGGTGGGTGTCGGGCTCGGTTTGGCCCTGGGCTACTGGGTCGCGGTGACCAACGTCGACGTCGTGAGCGCCACACTCACCAGCATCTATCTGCTCTCGGAGATCGAACGGCTCACCCTACCGCCCACCACGTTCGCTCTGGCGGCGGCCATCGGCATCGGCGGATCCCTCCTGGGCGCCCTTGGACCCGCACTCGATATGGCCCGGCGCGATCCCAAGAGTCTCCTCTCGGCCTTCGTGCTGCACGAGCGATTGCGCACGGCGAGTATCCCGCTCGCCGTGCTCGGTGCGGCGATCGTGGGAGGGAGTGGTCTCTGGTACCTGCTGGTCGGTCGCGCGTGGAGGCCGGCCGGCTTCGTCCTGGCCGTCGCGCTGCTCGTGGGATTTCCGCTGTTGACACCGCTCACCATCCGCCTCACGGCCACGCCCATCCGGGCGCGCGACTTCGGTTTCACGTACAGCGTGCGAGGCCTCGCTGTCCGGTTGCGCTCGACGGCCGTCGCGGTGGCGGCGCTAGCGGTGGCGGTGAGCATGCTCACCGGGATCACCGTGATGGTGTCGAGCTTCCGCGAGACCCTCACGGTCTGGGTGGAGGGATCGCTCAGGGCCGACGTGTACATCACCTCTGAATCGTGGGCGCGATCACTGGGACCAGCGCCACTGGACACGGCCTTCCTCGCCGACGTGCGATACCAGCCCGAGGTAGACGGCATCGATCTGGTGCGCGTGTTCTCCGGATACGTCAACAATCGTCGCGTGGGGTTCGGCGGCGTCGACTTCGGATCGGGACAGCCACAAACCCGGTATCCGTTTCTCGAGACCGGCGGACCGGATCCGATCCGTCGAGTACACCGTGACGGCGCTGTCATCGTCAGTGAGCCGTTCGCGCGCAAGGAGGATCGCTGGAGCGGAGATTCCGTCACGTTGTCCGGCGTTCGGGGGCCCGTGACGCTTCCGATTGCCGGGGTGTACTACGACTACGCCAGCGAGGGTGGCTACATCACGATGGATTTGCGCACGATGGAGCGGGCATTCGGCGTGGCACCGCTCACGAACATCGCGCTCTACCTCCACGACCACGCCGACGCCGAGCGTGTAGTGGACCGCGTGCGCGCGTTGCTCGCGGGACAACCGCTGGAGGTCCGCAGCAATCGACGGCTCAAGGCCGAGGTGTACACGATCTTCGAAGAGACCTTTGCGATCACACGGATCCTGCAGGCGATGGGACTCCTGATCGCGGCATGCGGTATCACGCTCACGCTGCTCGTCATCGCGCGCGAGCGCGTGTCGGAGCTTGCGCTGTACCGGGCGCTGGGAGCGGTACGGGAGCAGATCTTTGCGCTCTTCCTGGGCAAGGGCCTGTCCATGGCCCTGCTGTCACTGGCGTTGGGCCTCGTGGGCGGGTCGCTCCTGGCAATCATCCTGGTCTTCGTGATCAACCGTGCGTACTTCGGCTGGACCATTCAGGCGTTCTGGCCATGGGCCACCCTGTCCTGGCAGGCCGCCGCCATCCTGCTCGTGTCCGCCGCCGCCTCGATCTATCCAGCCCTCCGGGCGTCGCAGACACCTGCGGTGGAGCTGAGCCGGGAGGACCTGTAACCGTGACCCGATGGAGTTGGGTTGCGGCGGGCGTGATGCTGCTCTCGTCAGCCCCCATCGAGGCTCAGACGGAATGGCGCTCCGCGCACCCCGACTACGCCTGGTCATTCCCGAGAGACCACTGGGCGCATCCCGATTATCGGACCGAGTGGTGGTACTTCACCGGCGTTCTTGCCGACACGGCCGATCCGAATCGACGCTTCGGCTATCAGTTCACGTTCTTCCGAGTGGGATTGAGCCCTGATACCCTGGCCTACCGTTCGGCATGGGCCACGCGATCGCTGATCATGGGTCATGCCGCCGTGACCGATCTCTCCACCGGCCGGCACACCTTCAGCGAGGTGCTTTACCGGCCCACGGGGTTTCTCGGAGCGTTTGGCGAGCCCGGCAACCCACTGATCGCCTGGAGCGCCGCTCCCACCGGCACGCACGGTCGCTGGACCCTCGAGTGGAACGGTTCAGCCTTCGACCTCTCCTACGGAGACGATGTCCAAGGAACCGAGGTCAGGCTTTCCACCACTCCGACCAAGCCCCTGGTGTTCCAGGGGCCGAACGGGTTCTCCCGCAAGGGAGACGGGGAGACGGCGGCGAGCCTCTACTACAGCTTCACGCGGCTCGAGACGTCGGGCACGGTGACGATGGACGGCGACACCGTCACGGTGCTCGGCGAATCGTGGATGGACAAGGAATTCGGCTCGAATCAACTGGGCGAGCATCAGGTCGGGTGGGACTGGTTCAGCCTGCGGCTCGACGACGGTCGCGACATCATGCTGTATCTGCTGCGGAGTGACGACGGTATCGACTATGCCCGCGGGACCGTCGTGTCACCGACCGGCGCGGCCCGGTATCTCGACCGTGACGCGTTGGCGATTACTTCGATTCGATCGTGGAGCAGTCCCGAAACGGGCGCACGCTATCCTTCCGGATGGACCCTCGAGCTGCCGGACGAGGACGTGGATGTCGAGATCGTTCCCCTGGTGGCCGGACAGGAGAATGTTGCCCGTCTGGTCCCGGATCTCTTCTACTGGGAGGGTGCCGTGGAGATCCGCACGCGCGCCGGCTCGCGTGTGGGCGAGGGATACGTCGAACTCACCGGATACGGAACGCGCACTCGGCCGGCGATTTAACCAGGGGACCGTTAGATCGATAGATCGCTGGATCGAGGGATCGAGGGAAGGTCTTCCCCTTTCCCCTTTCCCACTTCCCGCTTCCCGCTTCCCGCTCAATACCCCACCACGGCCCCTCCCCGCCTCGGATCGGAGGCCCCCTGCAGCGAGCCGTCGGGCATCCGGATGATGGCCTGGACGTCGCCGATGTACGGATACATCACATCTTCGTTGAACCGTTCCTGCACCGTGTGTCCCAATGCCTCGAGCGCCGCGATCGTTGTTGCAGCGAGTGAGCCTCGTTCATACTGAATGCGGTCCGGAAGATGCTGATGGTGCAGGCGAGGAGCGCGAACGGCTTCCACCACCGACATGCCGTAGTCGATCACGTTGCTGATGTTCTGGAACACGTTCGTGATGATGGTGGCACCGCCAGGTGAGCCCAGCACGAGAAGCAGGTTTCCGTCCGGAGCAATCACGATGGTGGGCGTCATCGCCGACAGCATCCGCTTACCGGGCTGAATGGCATTGTTCTCCCCTTGGACCAGGCCGAACTGATTGGGGGCGCCCGGCTTGGCCGCGAAGTCATCCATCTCGTTGTTGAGCAGGAATCCCGCGCCGGTCACGGTGACCTTGCAGCCGTAGAACGAGTTGATTGTCGTCGTCAGCGCGACCGCGTTGCCGGCGTCATCCACCACGGAGAGGTGCGTCGTGTTCCGCTCCCGCTCCGGCACGCCGAGCCCGGGGCCAACGTCGAGGGACGGCGTCGCGCGATCGTGCGAAATGGTGCTTCGCCGCTCGGCGGCATAGTCGTCGGAGATCATGCGCTCGAGCGGCATCGCGACGAAGTCCGGATCGGCCAAGTAGGCATTCCGATCGGCATACGCCCGTTTCCAGGCTTCGGCCATCAGATGGATGGCATCGGACGAGTGCCAGCCCATGCCACCGAGATCGTATGCCTCGAGGATGTTCGCGATCTCGGCCAACGTGGCACCTCCGGATGATACTGGGGCCATGGAGACGATCGTGTAGCCCCGGTAGTCGAACGTGATCGGCTCCCGCCACGCGGCATCGTAGCTTCCCAGGTCCTCATGCGTGATGATCCCCCCACCGTGTTCCATCTCCTGGACGATGAGGTCAGCCGTGACCCCCCTGTAGAACCCGTCCCGGCCCAGGTCACGGATGCGCTGCAGCGTGGCGGCGAGCGCGGGTTGCCGGAACGTCTCGCCGACCTCGGGGGGCCCGCCGTTCGGCAGGAACGTCTCTTCGGTGCTCGGATAGATGCGGAGGTCGCTCTCGGAGGCTCGCAGAGAGTGCGCTTGTCGCTCCCGAATCTCGAACCCCTCGGCAAGCCTGATCGCCGGCTCGACCAGTTGTGCCCAAGGCAACACGCCGTACGCTCCGTGCGCCTTCCATAACCCGGCCACCGAGCCGGGGACGCCCGCCGCAAGATGGCCCAGGGTGGACGCCTCGGTGACGTTCCCGTCCGAATCGAGGTACATGTCACGCCTGGCGGCGAGCGGCGCCTTCTCGCGGTAGTCCAGGGCGGCGGTGCGGCCGTCCGCGAACCGGACCACCATGAATCCGCCACCGCCGATGTTGCCGGCTTCCGGATTCACCACCGCGAGGGCGAACGAGGTGGCGATGGCGGCGTCCACCGCGTTCCCGCCGGCCCGCAGGATCTCTGCCCCCACCTCACTCGCGTAGGCGTCAGTGGATACCACCATGCCGTTCTGCGCTCTGACGGGCTCGGCGGTGACATCGAAGGGCCAGTCCGCAGGCAGGTCGGAGCGCCAGCCGCGATCGACACACCCGGTGGCGACCACCACTACGAAGGCGAGAATCTCGAGACGCTTCACGTCACATACCTCCGTTCCGGTTCATCCAGGCCGGGGCGTCATTTGCGATGGCGCAGGGCATTGAACAGGAGGGGCCACGTCGCGATCGTCTGGCCCCGGTAGTTGGGCGTGAATCCGAACAGCACCACGGAGCCGCGATCGACCCGTGCCTCGACGAGCGCCGGTCGTCCGGCGATGCGCTCCTGCCCGAGTGCCCAGCCCGACAGCAACGGATCGCCGGATCCGTATCGCGCAATCACGCTCACCCGCGAATCGGCGACGTCGAAGGCTCTGCTACTCTGCCAATACCAGGCGATCGTCTCCGTCGGGACACCTCGAGTCAGCGGACCCTGCTCGAGCTGCAGGCGCAGGATCGATCCTGGGATGTAGAACTCCTGGCTCTCCAAGCCATCGACCACATTGCGCACCTCGAGATCGAACGTGCCGACAGCAAAGTCGGTGGCGTCGCCAACAGCCACCACTCGGCCGCCACCGGCGACGAATTGCTTGACGGCCGAAACGCCAGCGTCATCCAGGCCGCCGGCGTAGGGCGCGGGCATGACTCCGGATCCCCAGCCCCGGACAATCTCCCGCTCGGACTGATCTTCGAACAGCAGCACATCGTAGCCTCCGAGGGCGCCGCCACGGATGTCGGCGTCGTGGAGGGTGTCGTACGGGATCACATGCTGGTCGAGCACCCACCGCGTCCACCCCTCGGGCATGGGCTCGTCCCATGACTTGTAGACGGCGATGCGAGGGGCGTTGCGGCCGCGGAATTCGGCCGGCGTCTCATAGCGCACCTCGTGACGCGCGATCGGCGCGGAGAGCTGCACGGTCGGGAGGAGCCTCACCGCCACCGCCTCCACCCCCATCAGCAGCGGAAGGGTGTGCGCTGTGACGTCGTACGGTGGGCGCGGCGGGCCGCCGGGATAGAGACGCAAGTCCGGGTACACCTGACGCTCCAGCAGCGTCTGCGCAAACGAGGCGTAGGGCTGGTTCATGGGGATCACATAGCTCCCGGCGGCGAACCGGCGCCCGTCGGCCTCGAATGCTTCGACAGCACGATGCACTTCCACGTCGCCGACGGTGAGGATCCGCAGCACGGCATCCAACCCGCTCGCCGTGCTGGCGGTCCCCGGCAGCACCCACGCTGCCGGCCACTGTGGCCACCGATCCACCGCTCGCCTATTGATACGGTAGAAGTTCTCCAGCCAGTAGCGGCGGTTTACGGCGGCGTTCGTGAGGAGTGCCATGACGCCGGCCTCCATGTAGTCCACGATATCCGCCAGACGCCATGCACCACCCTCCCATACCGCTGGGAAGTTCCAGCTGCGCTGGGTCACGTCGAGACCACGCCTGGCGCTCAGGTTCTCGTTCGACAGCGTCACCGGTGAGGCGACCCGGATCGACGCCGTCTCGCTCAGGATTCGCACCCCGCCATGATAGTGTTGGTACGCCCGCGCCGGGGTATAGGCATCGTAGATCGCGTTGATCGCCACTCCGGCCTTCCCCTGCGCCAGCATCTCGGCCGCCATGTAGCCGCCGAGCTGGCTCACGGCCGCCGTCAGCAGCGGGTCGACGTTGGGCTCCCACGGATCGATGAACGGCGGCACGAAGATCCGGGGTCCGGTACTTCCCATCTGGTGAATGTCGTGCACGATGTGCGGGTGCCACGCGTTGTGGGCCTCCGTGACCGTCAGCTCGGTCTCGATCTGTGTGAACGCGTACCAGTCGCGGTTGTTGTCGTGGCCAACGTAGAAGTGGTACAGCATTGGGAGCGGCGCCGCCTCGTACTCGGTGCCCACCCATTGCCGGTACCAGTCCACGACCATGCGCAGGCCGTCGGGATTGAGCGACGGAATGTCCAGCAGGATCACGTTGTCCAGGATCTCCCGCACCTTGGGCTCGTTGGACGTGGCCATACGGTGCAGCAACCTCGCCGCCATCTGCGGCCCGCCCACCTCGGTGGCATGGATGCCGTGGGTCACGAGCACCACGGTCCTTCCCGCATCGAGTAGCCGTCCGAGCCGCTCCGCTCCGGTGACGCGTCGCGGGTCGGCCAGGGTGAGCTGGATGTCCCGCAGCTCGGCGAGTCGCGCGTGATTTGCCGCGCTCGTCACGGTGAGCATCACGAACGGCAAGCCCAGCGTCGTCCGTCCCAGAGTGTCGAGCGTCACCCGGTTGCTGCGTGTGGCCAGCAGCTCATACCAGGCTGTGAGCTGGTCCCAGTCGGCGAGTTGCCGATCCGCGCCGATCTCGAACCCGAAGTACTCCGCTGGAGTCGGGATCGTCTGGGCATCGAGCGGGGCGACAAGGAGAACGGCGAGCGTCAGCGAGGCAAAAGTCCGGACCATCGTGCCCTCGAGGAAGTGGTCAAGGAAGACGGAAAGGTGTCATGGAACGCGGGAAGCGGGAAGCGGGAAGCGGGAAGCGGGAAGGGGGAAGGGGGAAGGGGGTCGCGCGGTCCGTTCAGCCCGCTTCCCGCTTCCCGCTTCCCCCTTCCCCCTTCACCATTTCCCCCCCTTCACGGCAAACCACCTTCCGCTAGGAGCGGATCCGGGCGAATGGTGAGCGTACCGCGGTGCGCCTCTCCGTCCACGGTGAGCGTCAGTCGGTACGTTCCCGGGCCGGCCGAGGGCACCCGGTATTCGTCCCCCAATCCACTCTCGATGAATGGGCTGAGCAGGATCTGCATGGCCTCCCGTTCCTCACGCGGGGTCTGCGCAGCCTGGAATCGCTCGTACGCCCGCCCCACCTGCTGACCGCCGAACCCCATGCCGATCACGCGCTCGAAGGCCTGGGCGACGGTCTGCCGCTGCTCCGCGGTGAACGGTGGCGGATCGAACTGCAGATCCCACAGGACCCGGTGGATACCGGGCTCGCGATCGAGGTCGAGCGTCACCGTATGCGTCGCGGAGACCGCAGCGATCTCCAGCTTCGCCTCACGCGCGGCCTTGCCCAGATAGTAGGTCACCTGTGCGAGGTTCCGAAACTCCGCCCGTGGAATGCTGCTCGTGGGCTCGATAGTGGGGGGGTTCTCGCCGCCGAACCAGAAATGCCCCCGCTGGCCCCCGCGGCTGGTGTTCTCCCACAATGTCTGCGGCCGCTGCTGGAACAGGTGTGCGTCCGACGCGCGTACCTGATCGGTGAGCTGTTGGAGGGGTGTCACGTCGTCCACGATCCAGAGGCTCCGGCCGTGGGTGCCGATGACCAGGTCGTGATCGCGTGGGTGGATCACGAGGTCGTGCACCGCCACGGTGGGGAATCCGTTGCGGAATCTGGTCCAGGAGGTTCCGCCATTCATGGACACGAACAGCCCGAACTCTGTGCCGAGGAACAACAGGGCCGGGTTCCTCGGATCCTCGCGGATCACGTACGTGGACTGGCCGTCAGGAATCCCCGACGTGATGCGCGTCCATGTACGCCCGTAGTCCGCCGTCTTGAAGACCCAGGGCGTGAACACGTCGCTGCGATGGCCGTCGAAGACGACATAGGCAACCGCGGGATCGTGATGCGACGCCTCCACTCGTCCGACCCAGATGCCCTCTGGGACTCCACGGATACTGCGACGGACATTTGCCCAGGTGCGGCCGCCGTCCCGTGTCAGCTGCACGTTGCCGTCATCCGTCCCTGCCCAGATCACGCTCGGCGTGATGGGCGACGGCGCGATGGACGTGATCGAGCAGTGATATTCCGCGCCGGTGTTGTCGGGTGTGATCCCGCCGCTCTGTCCTTGCGTGCGTTTCACCGGATCGTTGGTCGTGAGATCGGGACTTACGATGGTCCACGAATCTCCGCCGTCGGTGGTCCGGAAGAGGTACTGCGCGCCGAGGAACAGGGTCGTGGGATCGTGCGGCGACATCACGAGCGGCGCGGACCAGTTGTAGCGGAACTCCCGGCCGCCCCGACGCTCTGTCGCGGGAACCATGGCCTCGTAGTTGGTGAGAGTGGCAGGCAGCGGCCTGACACCGGAGAAACGGTGCGTGACCACGTTGTACCGCCGGAAGCTGCCGTTTTCCGCCTCGGTGTACAGCACACGCCAATCGGTGGGATCCACCTGGATGTCCTGGCCGTCCCCCCAGTGGAGCTTCCAGTTGTAATCGCTCAGGATGCCGCGCACATCGCGCGCGACGCTCGGTCCGCCAAAGGTCCCGTTGTCCTGGAGGCCGCCGTACACGTAATAGGGGTCCCGCATATCGACCCCGATCCGGTAGTACTGGGCGATCGGCAGATTGTCGAGGAAGAAGAAGTGCTCGCCGTGGTCGTGTGTGAAATGCAGCCCTTTGTCGTCGCCGATGTAGTAGCGGTCCCCGTCGTTGGGATCGATCCACATGGCATGGAAATCACCGTGGATCTCCTGGTCTTCGCTCCCGTTGCGAATGGTCTTCCCGCCATCCTCCGACACCATGAATCGTGTCGTGAGGAGGTACACGCGCTGGTCATCGGTGGGATTGATGCGGATCTGGCTGTAATAGAACGGTCGGTTGTTGTAGGTGTTGACGTAGGTCCAGGACGCGCCGGCGTCTTCCGAGCGATAGACGCCGGATCCCGGGATCCCGAGATCGTCGCTGCGCGCGGCCTCGACGAAGGCCATCACGATGTTCGGGTTCCGCCGATAGATCGCGAGGCCGATGCGGCCCGTCTCGCCGGCCGGTAGTCCGGTCGTGAGCTTCTGCCATGTCGCGCCGCCGTCCGTGGACTTGAAGATGCCGCCGTTCGGTCCGCCGCTGTAGAAGGTCCACGGCTGGCGCAGCCGGTGATAGAACGCCGCGTACAGGATGTTGGGATCGGTCGGGTGCATCACGAGATCGGTGCAACCGGTCTTCCCGTCATTCGGCAGTCCGCCGCCGAGCTTGCGCCACGCGTCGCCACCGTCGGTGCTCTTGAAGAGACCGCGATCGCCCGTGTAACCCCACAGGTGGCCGATGGCGCATACGTACACCACATCGGGATCGCTGAGGTGCGGGACGACGCGTGCGATCTGGTGTGTGGATGCGAGTCCCATGTTCGTGAACGTTCGGCCCCCATCGGTGGACTTGTAGACCCCGTCGCCCCAGGCCACGCTGTTCCGGTTGTTGGCCTCGCCGGTCCCCACCCACACGATGTCGGGGTTGGGCTGAAACAGGCCGATGTCGCCGATGGATGCCGACGGCTGATCGTCGAAGATCGGCATCCACGTGTTGCCGGCATTGGTGGACTTCCACACCCCGCCGGACGCCGCCGCGACATACACGACCTTGAAGTCGCTCTCGACCGCCTCGATGTCCGATACCCGGCCGCCCATGTTGGCCGGCCCGATGTTGCGGGCGCGCAGGGCCTGGAGTGCCTGGTCGTCGGACACCTGGGCCCGTGCGGGCAGCGCGACAAGTAGACACAACGCCGCGAGCGCAGCACTCGAGACGTGAGATGTGGGCCTGGCAACGCGAAGCATAGGCTCTCCTCTCGGCACGCGATTGCTGAGGCAAGGTCCTGAAGCTGATCGTGGGAGGTCACGTAGATTATGGGCGTGGTGGCGCGTTGACCAGAGGGAACGGTTCACCCGACCCCGGTCGCGGGTGAAAAGCTCGTCCGTCCACCAAGAGTGGCCGTGCGGGGCGCCAGACTCGATATTTCCCATTCGCGGTGTTCAGTCATCCGGAGGCAAGGCCTCTCAAGGAGGGCACAGTGCGGTGTGCAGGAATCTGCGGTCTGCGGACCGTAGCGGGTGTCATTGCGCTACTCTGTATGGCGGTTGGTGTTTCGCCGGCGCAGACGGCCTCGTACCTGGATTTCAACAGGCTCACTCGTGAACTCCGGTCGCTCGTCGACCGGTCCGGCGCGGCCCGCATGCGGTCGTTGGGGGTGTCGCACGAGGGACGCGACATCTGGCTCGTGGAGATCGGCAACACCTCCGGCGCGCCCATCGAGACGCGTCCGGCCTTGCTCGTGGTGGGCAACCTGGAAGGCGATCATCTCGTGGGGAGCGCGCTCGCTCTCGAGATCATTCGCCACCTCGTCACTGCCGACGATGCGGATGTCCGGCGGGTGCTGGCGGAGCAGGTCGTGTACGTGGTGCCCCGCCTGAATCCGGACGGGGCGGAGGCGATGTTCAACGCGGTACGCCAGCAGCGTACACGGAATGGCCGTGCGTTCGACGACGACAACGATGGCCGTATCGACGAGGACCCGCCGGAGGATTTGAACGGCGACGGCCTCATCACGGTGATGCGCGTTCCGGATCCCGCCGGTTCATATATGGTGCACCCCGATGACGCGCGTCTCATGAAGAAGGCGGATCCGGCGCAACGCGAGTCCGGGATCTACACGCTCCATTGGGAGGGTCGCGATTCGGACGGTGACGGCTACGTCAACGAGGATGGGCCCGGTGGCGTCGATCTCAACCGCAACTTCCAGCACGCCTATCCGTACTGGGAGCGGGATGCCGGGCCCCACATGGTGAGCGAGCCGGAGAGCCGCGCGCTCATGGACTTCGTCATCGCGCATCGCAACATCGGGGCGATCCTCACCTTCGGGCATTCCGACAATCTGGTGACGGCACCGAATTCCCGAGGCGAACTCGCGGACGCGGCGTTGCTCGACCTCCCGTCATTTGCCGACGCGTCGAACGCGGACATCTTCGACCAAGGGGTGTTTCGCACCGCCCCGCCTGGCGGCGGGTTTGGCGGGTTTTTCTTTGGTGCCGGAGGAGGGGGCCTTCCCCAGCTGCGGGGGGCACAACCCGGCCGGGACAACGACCCCGATTCGGGACGACGGCCGGCCACGACAGTGAATCGCGCGGATCTCGAGTATTTCGAAGCCGTGTCGGATGCGTATCGCGAGATCACCGGCATCGAGAAGGTCGGCATCAACCACGACGCCGAGGGAGCGTTCTTCCAGTACGGCTACTACCAATACGGCGTGCCGTCGTTCAGCACCCAGGGGTGGGGACTCCCTGAAGCAGCGCCGGAGGAGCCGGAAGGCGAAGCCGAACCGGCGGCGCCGGCGCCCGCGCCGCAGGCGGAGCGACCTCGTGGTGCCCCGCGCCCGGGGCAGGGACCGCCTCGGGGCGGTCAAACACCCACGGGAGGCGCCGAGGGCCAGGGCATCGACGCCACCCTTTTGAAGGCAATGGACGCGGCGGGTATCGATGCCTTCGTCGACTGGACGCCCTACGCGCACCCTGATCTGGGCGATGTCGAGATCGGTGGCTTCAGGCCGTACGTCGTCACCAACCCGCCGGCAGAACAGCTGCCGGAGCTGGGCCGGAAGCACGGCGAGTTCGTGACCCGGCTGGCCACCATGCTCCCACGCGTCACGATCGCCGATACCGAGGTGACGAACCACGGCGGCGGCGTGTTCACCGTGCGGGTCACCATCGAGAACACCGGATTCTTCCCCACGTCGCTGCAGCACGGCGTCGTCTCACGATCGGTGCAGCCGACCATGGTGCAGATCCAGGTGAGCCCGGAAGCGGTGCTCACGGGCGACGACAAGACCAGTATGGTGCAGAAGCTCGACGGGTCCGGCTCACGGCATGAGGTCAGTTGGGTGATCCAGGCGCGGCAGGGCTCGTCGGTCGAGATCCGCGTCCGGTCACAGAAGGGCGGGACTGCCATCGCCACCGTGACGCTGAGGTGACGACATGACACAGAGGAGTGGGCTCGAAACGGTGATGACCTGGTCGGGCGGAATGGCCAGAACGTTTGTGGTGCTGACACTCGTTGCCCTGATATCGGGAGGCGGGCTGACGCTCTCCGCCCAGCAGAGCCGTGGCTCGGATCGTGAGCACCGGTTGCCGCTCACCTGGGACCGATGGCTCGATCACGACGAGGTCGGGGAACGACTGCGACTCATGGAGCGCACCTGGCCCGAGCTGCTGCGCCTGCGATCCGTGGGAAAGAGCTACGGTGGCCGCGACATGTGGGTCATGACCATCAACAACCCGACGACCGGGGACGAGATGGACAAGGCCGCCATGTACATCGAGGCCAACGTTCACGGAAACGAGATCCAGGGTGCCGAGGTCGTGCTCTACACGATCTGGTACATGATGGAGAGCTACGGTCGGATCGACGAGATCACCCGGCTCGTGGATGAGCGCGTCTTCTACCTCGTACCGAGCGTCAACCCGGACGGTCGGGACTACTTCTTGGACGAAGCGGGTTCGGGCGCACGCACCGGGCACGTCCCGGTGGACGACGACGGCGACGGTGTCGCCGACGAAGACGGCCCCGACGATCTGAACGGAAACGGCATCATCGAGCAGATCCGGAAGTACGTGCCGGGCGAAGGCACGCATCGGATCAGTCACGACGATCCGCGGATCATGGAGCGGATGTTCCCCGGAGAAAAAGGCGATTGGGTGCTGCTGGGCAGCGAAGGTCTGGACAACGATGGCGACGGCCGAGTGAACGAGGACCCCATCGGCGGCTACGACCCCAACCGGAACTACGGCTCGGACTGGCAGCCCGACTACATCCAGGGCGGTTCGATGAACTACCCGTTCGAGCTGCCCGAGGCGCGCGCTTTGAACGACTTCATGATGGCGCACCCGAACATCGCCGGCATGCAAAGCTACCATAACTCCGGCGGCATGATCCTGCGCGGCCCGGGGGCCGCGTGGCAGGGCACGTACCCGGCAGCCGACATCCGTGTCTACGACGAGCTGGGGGAGAACGGGGAGCGGATGCTCCCGTACTACAACTACCTGATCATCTGGCGGGGACTCTACACGGTTCACGGCGGCTCGATCGACTGGACCAACGACGGACTGGGGATCATCTCGTTCTCGAACGAGCTGTGGAGCAGCGGGCAGTACTTCAATAGTCCGCTCCTGCAGGAGCAGCAGCGCGATCCCGACTCGCCCATCGCCGGGCAGAAGTCCCGCTTCTTCTTCGACGACTTCCTCGAGTTCGGGGATCAGTACGTCGAGTGGGCGCCGTTCGACCATCCCATCTACGGAGCGGTCGAGATGGGAGGCTGGAAGAAGCTGTCGGGACGGGTCAATCCGCGCTTCATGAGTATGGAGCTGTTCCATCGGAACATGGCGTTTACGCTCTATCACGCCGATCAGATGCCCCTGATGACCATCGGCGACGCGACGGTGGAGCGGGTCGGCGGCAACCTGTTCCGCGTTCGCGTCGACATAGCCAATGAGCGGTTGATTCCGACCATCACGGAGCGAGGTCGTCAGAACAAGGTCGTGCGGCCGGATCTGCTAACGGTGGACGGCAATGTCGAGATCATCGCGGCGGGGTGGGTCCCGGACAAGTTCCGGCCCGGGCCGACCGACATGATTGACCAGGAGGATCTGAAGCGCATTCTCGTCCGCAGTGGCCATCCCGGACGAACCACGCGAACCATTGAGTACCTCGTGCGGGGGTCCGGGTCGATGACGGTGCGCTACTCCGCGGTCAAGGGCGGGACCGTGAGCACGACGGTGGCTTTGCGGTAGCGCAGCGCGGCTCGGTAGTCGAGTCCCGTCCCAGGCTCTCCTCGCTGGCTGCGGGCCTGATCGATGGGACTGCGGTGCGCGGCGAGCCCCGTCGGCGACCCGGTGCTACCCTCCGGTTCGCTCGACCCCGGCGCGGGCTTCATCGATCGACGCCCGAGACTCCGCATCCGCTCCCGACCACAGGAACAAGAGCCGTTCGTAGTGACGCCGCGCATCGGTGGTGCGGCCCTCGCGCTCGGCGAGGCGTGCCAGGCGAAGCGCCGCCGGAGCGGCAAACATGCGGTCCATGAAGCTGAATTCGTCGAACGAGCGGTACGCCATGGCCGCGGCATCGCCCCGCCCGGCAGCGTCGAGGAGGACCGCTCGACGGTACCGTTCCGCCGCAAGCGACGTGAACGGCGAGAACAGCGCCAACTCGTAGTTCACGGCCAACCGCCCATCACCCAGCAGCTGGAGGGCCAGCGCCCGGTCACCTGCGGCCTCGGCCACGGCAGCTCTGATGCTGCGGCCGTACGCCCGCTGCAGATGATCCTGCGCCCTGTCGCCACTGGCGCGTTCGAGTTGTGCTGCCAGCGTGGTGGCGGCAGCCGCACTTCCGAGCCTCAGCTCGGTCAGGCCAAGCAAGTAGCGCCGCAGTGACGGATACAACCCATCGTGGACGTTGAAGTGGACGATCGGGATCGCGCCCGGCCGGGCCTGCTCCGCATCCCAGTCGCGGAGCGACCGTCGCAGCGTCTCGAGTTCCGCACGTGACGTCGGGGTGAACGGTTGCAGCAGGAGCAGCGCGTGATGCGAGAGACCGAGCGCCTGGTCGAGCCGTTCGGCAGCCGCGAACTCGTCCCGCGCCTCGCTCCACCGTCCACGGATCGCGTGGTGGTAGGCGAGATGGACATGGCCCAGCGCCCGTAATTCCGGAGAGCGGGCAGGGAGCATTTCGCTGGCGAGCAGAAAGCGCAACGCGTCGAACCGGTCGGTCCAGGTGGACACGCCGAAGATCGCCTCTGGGACGTAGATCTCGGGCGCACTATCCAGTTCCGCCCGAAAACGCAGCAGCGTGGACGAATCCTCTGCGAACGCAGCGCGATAGGCTCCGACCTCGAGCGCCCGATCGCCCCCAGGGTTGAGCCGAAGCACATGCTGTCCGAGGGAATCCACCGCTTTCACATCCCCGCTTCGGGCCGCCACGCGCTGCAGGTGCATTAGCGAGAGCGCGTTGTCGGGCTCCAGCCTCAAGACCCGCTCGAACCCCTCCCGTGCCGCCCCGATCGATCGGCCGTTGACGGGGCCGTAGTGAAACTGGACTTCGGCCAGCTGAATCCACGCCTCGACGTCCTGCGGCCAGATCTCGACGACCGCTCGGAACATGCGCTCGGCCGTCTGGTGATCGCCGCGCCGACTGGCGAGCAACGCCTCGAGAATGCGCCGATCGTGATCCGAGAGTCGGTCGGCGTGCCGCACAGCTCCCTCCGCCGCGACGCTGGCCAGGTCAGGTCGGAGCGCCCATTCGGCGGCGACGCTCAGCCGGTACAGCGCAAGCGCGAACTGGCTGTCTGCCGCCACCGCCCGCTGGAATGCCTCGACGGCTGCGCTGAACCGACCGGCGCGAAACTGCGTCTCACCCTCCAGGTACGCCTTGAGGGCGGGAAGCGACGCGCTCGTGACGGCCGCGACCTGGGTCACGCGCGACCCTCTCCCCGCCCCGGCGGCCAGGAGCTGAGCCGCGATCTGATCCACCATGGTCAGAATGTCGTCGGGATCGCCATCGACGGCACCGGAGCTGATCGGCTCGGCAACGGCGCTCTGATCGTAGAGAGCGGCGTCGATGCGGATGCTCTCCCCCGCCTGCACGATGTCGCCCAGCACGAAGAGACCGGCGCCAAGCCCTCGAGCCAACCGCGCGGCCTCGCGGGGGGTCACGCGGTCCGGCGACTCCTGCCGCACCCGTGCCATCACCGCCCGCGGATCCACGCTCCGAAGATCCCCGGCACCGTCCATGCCCGTCGCCAGCAAGTTCACCATCCCCTCGCCCAAGTAGCGGACGTCCGCACTGCCCTGCACCGCAAACGGGAAGACGGCAACCGAAGTGGGCGAGACGGCGGGATCGGGTACTCCGCCCCGGCCGAACATGGCGAAGCCGATCGCGGCAACCGCTACCACCGCGGCGAGTACCACGACGGTGGTCCGCTTCCCGCGCCGAGCGACGCCGCGAACGGCCGCCGTGCCGGTCCCCGGGGTCGCCAACGCCTCCAACTCGTGCACGATCTCCTCGGCGCTCGCCCACCGGTCATCCGGCTCTTTGCTCAGGCAGCGCATCACCACATCCGAGAGTGCGCGCCCGACATCCGGCCGGACGTCGCGCAGGGGCTTGGGCTGCTCGAACAGATGCGCCGCGAGCACGTTCTGCACTTTGCGATCCGCAAACGGCGGCGCACCGGTCAGCAGTTCGTAGGCGAAGACCCCAAAGGCGTAGATGTCGGCCCGGTGGTCGATGTCCGGATCGGCGGCCGCTTGCTCGGGAGACATGTAGGCCGGCGTGCCGACCGCCATGCCCACCGTGGTGAGCGCCACCGGTCCCGCCGCCTCGCTCACCGCCCGGGCTACACCGAAATCGGTGACCGTCGCGTGCCGGCCGGAGATCATCACGTTGTCCGGCTTGATGTCGCGGTGCACGACACCGCGCGAGTGGGCATAGGCCAGGGCGTCGGCTACCTCACGAATCAGCCGTGTCGCCTCCGCGACGGGTAGGGCGCCGTCGCGCTCCAACCGATCGCGCAGCGATTCGCCCTCCACATAGGGCATCACGTAGAACAGGAAACCGTTCGCCTCGCCGGATTCGAACAGGGGAAGGATGTGCGGGTGCTGGAGGTTGGCCGTGACCTCGATCTCCCGCAGAAAGCGTTCAGCACCGACGACCGCCGCGAGGTCGGGCTTCAACACCTTCAGCGCCACTTTGCGATTGTGTTTCACGTCGTGAGCGAGATAGACGGTCGCCATTCCGCCGGCACCGATCTCGCGCTCGATGGTGTAGCGGTCGGCCAGCGCCCCAGTGAGGCGCTCCACCAGGTCAGCCATGGAAGGCCTCGACCACGACAGCCGGAGCGGCAAGGGTCTCTCGCAGATCCGTCAGCCGGTTCTTCCGTCGTGCCGAGCCAGAGGCGCATCGCCGTGCGCGGTCACGGCCACACCGATCCGCAGTGGAAACGGGGACGTCGGTCACGCGTGGTCTCCGCCCGTCTGGTCGATCTTCCGCAGCGCCACGGCATTGATGCAGTACCGCAGACCGCTCGGCGCCGGCCCGTCAGGAAAGACGTGGCCGAGGTGGGCGTCGCAGGTGTTGCAGGTCGTTTCGACACGCTCCATTCCATGCGAGCGGTCCGCATGATAGGCGACGACGTTCACGTCGACGGGTTGCGAGAAGGATGGCCATCCAGTGCCCGACTCGAACTTCTCTTCGGAGTCGAAGAGCAGCGTATCGCAGCAAATGCAGGCGTACCGTCCCGGCTCGAACAGGCTGCACATCTCTGAGCTGAACGGCGGCTCGGTACCTTTGTGCCGAGTGATGCGGTACTGCTCAGGCGTGAGGCGCGCGCGCCATTCCTCGTCCGTTCGTTCGACGCGTCGCGACGGCGGCGGGTTGCCGGTGCGTGCGACTCGCAGAACGTCGGTCCAAATCATGGTGGTCTCCGGTGTTCGACTCACCTCGACCACGGCGGCACGATCCCATTCATTCGCGCGTACGCGATCGACTGGCCCACGTGCTCATTCATGTGCGACAGCAGTTGGAACAGCACCGCCCAGCCAGGGACGTTTCGGCCGTACAGCATCGTCGCACGGGTCAGGTCCTCCTCGGTCATCGCACCCGCCGCCTTCCGCACGTGCTCGACTGAGGCCCGCAGCGCCGCGACGATCGTCTCCTTGTCGGTGACGGACTCGAAGTTCTGCCAGTCCACGCCGTCCGGCGCACGAATGCCGAAGGAGCCGTCGAGGTACAGGTAGTTGTAGCGCGCGATGTGCATGTACACCTGCGCAATCGACATCACGCCCTCACCCGGGCTCCAGGTGTAGAGGCTCTCCGGCACCGCCGCCGAGAGCTGGGTCATCTTCATGCTGGAGCGACCGAAGTGCGCGAGGAACTCGTCGCGGTAGTCGGTCGCCGCGCTCTGGGCCCGCGCGGTCGGGGCTACGACCACCACGCCGAGTAGCACGAGCCACCACGTCAGTCCTCGGTGGGTGTGGACCATGATATCCCTCTTCGCTGTTCGGGTTGACGGAGTGAGCCTTTGCTTCATTGCTGGAGCAGTTCGGCGACGAATACGTCGCTCTGCCGATCCTCGATGGTGAAAAAGAAGTGCTTCCCGTTGGTCGTGAAATCCTTGCGACTCGACTGCCGTTCGGGATTGGGGAACTGTACCAGGAGCCGAGGCGCACCACCTGCCGTGTCGGCCATCCAAAAGGAGGCACGACCGAGGGCATCGTGAGCCTTGTAGTATATCGCGTGGCCGTCGGGAGACCACTTGACCTGGGCAGCGGGGAGCCACTCGGCGGTCGGTTCGAAGAGGAGCCGCGGCGCTCCGCCCTCGACCGGCACCGTCATGATCGGTCCGGCCAGCTCCTTCCGTGCACCGACATAGGCGATCATCCGTCCGTCCGGTGACCAATCCGCGCCGGCGGCCTCGGCCGCCACCGACTCCGGTGGCGACCAACGCCCGTCGTCCAGCCGCCGCGACAAGAGGAGCCTGAAGGGCACAACCTGGTCGTAGAACAGAATCGCCCGGCCGTCCGGCGACCAGACCGGATAGCTCTCCTGTGCCGGCGTGTTCGTGACGGTTTCGATCGGCCCGCCGTCGAGCGGCTTCACCTCGATGTCACGAGTTCCCGTGCGCCACGAGTGATACGCGATCGCCCGGCCGTCCGGTGACAGGTCAGGCGCAAACTCGTCTGCCGACTCGCTGGTGAGTCGCTCAGGCTCCCCCCCGCCGATCGGGATGCGGTAGATGTCTGCATTCCCACGCAAGTCCGAATCGTACAGGAGCCACTGCCCATCGGGCGAGACGCGCACGGACTCGATCACCTGGTTCCCTGTGGTGACGGGCGTTGCCGCCTCGTCGGTGACCGGCGGATTTGTCGGGACCGGGAGTGACCGGATATTCGCCCGGGCCGAATACACCGCGTAGGCCAGGTGGGCAGCATCTCCCGACAGCGAGATCGAGATCGCGCCCAACCCCGTCGTCACTCGGTGAGCGTCGCCGCGCATCCGCCCTGCGGACGAGATCTCGACGGCATACACGTCTCTGGGCCCGGCACGGTCGGAGACGAACAACAGCTGCCGTCCATCCGGAGACCAGACAGGACTCAAGTTGGATTCTCGCGGCTCGATGAGACGGACCGGCTCGCCGCCGTCTGACGGGAACAGCAGGATGCCGCTCGGGGCGATGTTGCCGAACGAGAGCCCCGGCTGAACGGACTCCGCGTTCATGCTCACGCAGGCAATCCACGGTTCGGTCGGGCTCCACATGCACGAGTGGAGGTTCTCACCGGTGCCGATGACGCGAGGCCCGCCGCCCGTCACCGGCGAAACCAGCACTGAGTCGGCACGCACGAACGCGATTCGCTGACCATCGGGTGACCAGGTGGCGGACACTACCTTCGCCGTCGGTGTCGGAACCACGACCGGTCGTGACGAGCCGCCGAGGGCCGGCGCCACCGACACTCCACCCTGGGTGAGAAACAGCAGGGTCCTGCCGTCCGGCGACCACTGCGCGTGGGTCTCGACCGCGGTCGAGTCGTCGGACAGCGGAATGGTTCGGCCACCACCGATGGGTCGAATGAAGATCCGCATGCGCGCCGCGTTGCCGACCGAGTAAGCGACGAACCGCCCGTCCGGCGAAATCGCCGGCTGGATTTCGAGTCCCTGATCCGCCGTGAGTTGCTCGGACCGCCCGAGCACCGGCAGTGGTGGGGCACCCCTCCATGGGCTCCAGACGAGCCAGACCACCAGCACCGCCGCGAGCGCGGCCGCACCCGACCATGCCAGCCACCGGCGGCGAGGCACCACGGCGATTGGCCCTTCGAGACCCTGCTTCAGCGCGGCAACGAAGTCGCCCGCCGTCGCGTGGCGGTCTGCCGGCGTCCTCGCCAGCGCCCGCTGTACGGCCTCGTCCACGCCCCGGGGTACCGCCTCGCGCACGGTCCGGATGCGCGTGGGTCGCTCGGTGAGCAGTTTTGCGATCATTGCCTGCATTGTCGGGCCGGTGACCGGTGGCTCTCCCGTCAGCATTTCGTACAACACCGCGCCGAGGGAGTAGACGTCGGCTCGGGCATCGAGCTGCCGGTCGCCCGTCGCCTGTTCCGGGCTCATGTACTGGGGCGTGCCCAGTGATATCCCAGTCCCGGTCAGGCGGCTCCCGCCGGCCTCCTGCACCGCCAACGCGATGCCGAAATCGGCCAAGACCGCCTGACCTTCGTGCAGCAGGATGTTCTCGGGCTTGATGTCTCGATGTATCACTCCGTTCCGATGGGCGTAGTCGAGAGCTCCTGCCACATGCTGGGTAATCAGGAGTGCCTGGTCGATACCGAGCTGGGTCTCGCGGTTCAACATGTCGCGAAGTGATTCTCCCTTCACGTACGGCATCACGTAGTAGAGAAAGCCGTCCGCCTCGCCGCTGTCGTGCAGGGGAAGAATGTGCGGGTGCTGGAGATTGGCCGTGAGCCTGATCTCTGCAAGAAACCGCTCGGCGCCGAGGACCGCCGCCAGCTCGGGGCGGAGCACCTTGATGGCGACTCTGCGGTCGTGCTTAAGATCGCGCGCGCGATAGACGGTCGCCATGCCGCCTGCACCGAGCTCACGCTCGACCAAATAGCGGTCAGCGACGGCCAGCTTCAAACGCTCGAGACCCTGGGCCATTACCTGAGTCTAACGATACTCGACGGATCCTTCACCGCGTGCCTTCGCTACGATACACCGCCCGCACAAACCGCTCGGCGTCCTGCCCGAACCGCGGCGTCCAAGGCGCGAGTGGGCGCCGCCGCCTCCACCTGGTCCTCGGACATCCCCTCCCGCTTGAGCTCGGAGACGCGATCCCGAACGCGGAGGAGCATGTCGCGATATGCCTGAAACTCCACCGGCCCGGCTAGCTCACCGTGGCCCGAGATAATCTTCGTGTCCGGTCGTGCCAGCGCGAGCACCGCGTCCGATCCGACCGAGACACCGACGTTGCCGCCCCGCCCCATCAGCATATACACCCCGGCGGCGACGGGTCTTGTCCGGATCTCGATACTGGCCCAATCAGTCTCTTGAGCGCGGACAGTGGCGCTCGTAAGGATCGAGGCGGCGCCGGCCGCGACAAGAATCAGGCTTCTCAGCCGTGCCAAATACGAGAGGCTTGGCTTCATTGGCCCACAAGAGTTGAGGTGCGTACCTGCTCGAGATCCCCGGGGTCTGCGGGAGGGTCGGGACCGGGGGCCCCGCGGCTGGCGGAGGGAAGATCACGATAACCGAATAAATTAGTCGTTTTTCCGCCGCAGGCCAGGAACCCTGGTTCAACAGCCGGGCCGCGACATCGACGGACCACGTGCTTACGTTAGCGTGGCTTGTGCTGCTGGCTCGCGGTGCACTCCCGAGCCCGAGACGCCGTCACCTACTGCAGGGGACATACAGCGTGAGTGAGCCTCTCCGCCACTACCTCGATTTCGCAACCGAGACGGCCCGGCAGGCCGGTCAGCTTACCCTGCGTTACTTCCAGACGGGACTGCGGCCCGAGCACAAGGCCGACAATTCGCCGGTCACCGTCGCCGACCGGGAAGCAGAGCAGCTGATCCGCGCCCGCATTGAGCAGGCGTTTCCGGATCACGCGATCGTGGGCGAGGAGTTCGGCGCGGACGAGCGGGCCGGCGCCAGCCACCGGTGGTACATCGACCCCATCGACGGCACCCGGGCCTTCGTGCGTGGCGTGCCGCTCTATGCTGTGCTCCTCGGCCTGGAGATCGAGGGCCGGTGCGAGGTCGGCGTCGCCTATTTCCCGGCGCTCGAAGAGATAGTCGCCGGCGCGACCGGCGAAGGATGCCACTGGAACGGCCGCCCAGCCCAGGTCTCGTCGGTCTCGACCCTTGGACGCGGCATTCTCACCCACGGCAACGCGGCTGCGTTCGAGCGCAACGGCCGCGGAGACGCCTGGGCGAGGCTTCAACGTGCGGCCGGCTTCTGCGCCGGATGGGCGGACGCCTATGCTTACCTCCTCATCGCAACGGGACGAGCCGAAGTGGGGCTCGATCCGGTCATGAGCGCGTGGGACTGCGCGCCGTTCCCGCCGATCCTGCGCGAGGCGGGCGGCTATTTCGGGGACTGGGGGGGGCACGAGACGATCCACGCCGGGGAAGCCCTTGCCACGACTCGGGCGCTGCTCGACCAGGTCCTCGGAGTGATTCGAGGTCCGTGATGGAGCGAAGCGGCGTGGGCAAGACCGGTCCCACCGGTGACCGTTCAGGAATTCATGGACTCTTCATCCCCTTTTCATCCTCCGATGCCCACTAGAGAGAGTAGGCCGCGCGGTGGACGCAGCGGCGGCTGGCTACTCGCCGGGCGGCGCTCGGCGCGCGATCATACCTGCAGCACTCAACAAGGAGAGCTACCATGTCCGACGCTCGCGAGCGCGACGACGGCCCCGACGCCAAGCGTGGGGTCAGTCGCCGCGGATTCCTGAGCTCCGTCGGGACGGGAGCCCTGACGCTCGCGGCGGCACGACAGGCCGCCGCCGAGATGCCGCCACCCGCGGAGGTGGTCCAGGCCACCGACCTCACCCAAGTCACGCTCCTCATCAACGGCCGGCGGCACCAGATGCTGGTGGAGCCGCGCTGGTCCCTGGCGTACGTGCTGCGCGAGCGACTCGGGCTCACCGGCACCAAGGTCGGCTGCGAGCGTGGTGAGTGCGGTGCCTGCACCGTGCTGATCGGTGATGCGCCGCGCTACGCCTGCATGACGCTCGCCGTCGAGGCGGAGGGCGCGGTCATCACCACGCTCGAGGGCCTGATGCAGGGTGAGGACCTGGGTCCCACGCAGCAGGCCTTTGCCGATGAAGACGCCTACCAGTGCGGCTACTGCACGCCGGGTCAGATCATGGCGGCCGAGGGGCTCATCCGCGCCGACGCCGATCCGTCCCTGGAGGCGATCCAGCACGGCATGGCCGGCAACCTGTGCCGCTGCGGCGCATACGCGCATATCTTCCGCGCCGCGCGGCGGGCCGCGGAGCTGCGGCGCGGTGAAGGAGGTGCGTCATGACTCCCGAGCGTGAGGAACGATACTGGGAGGAGGGGCTCGACATCCCGCAGACGCCGGTGCCGTCCAGTGATCCCGAACCCTGGAAAGAGACACGAATCGTCGGCACGCCCCGGCCACGCGTGGACGCGTACGAACGGGTGAGCGGCACCGCCGTTTATCCGTCAGATGTCGTGCTGCCCCAGATGCTCTATGGGGCGATCCTTCGCTCGCCGCATGCCAATGCGGTGGTGAAGGGCGTGGACGTGTCCAGGGCGGAAGCGCTTCCAGGAGTGCGAGCCGTGATCTCGGCCTTCACGCCGACCGACCGCGCGATCCGTGGGCACGAAACGCTGCTCCGCGAGGAACTGTTCGTGCCGCACTGCCGGTTCGAGGGGGAAGTGGTGGCGGCCGTCGCGGCGGAGACCCCGTACCAGGCGGCGGACGCCATACGGGCGATCGCGGTGGAGTACGATGTGCTTCCGTTTCTCGCCGACGAGCGACGCGCGCTCGACAGCGACGCACCCCTGGTGCACGAGACCGGCAACCGGGTTTCTGCACCGGCCCGCTATTCGCGCGGCGACGTAGAGGCCGGCTTCGCCGAGGCCGACATCGTGCTGGAGCGGGAGTACCGCACCGAGGCC